>CAZHXQ010000013.1:0-30852 GCA_964536465.1 uncultured Anaerolineaceae bacterium | reverse complement strand
AGGATACCGTGATCTACTTCTTTTGTGAATTTACAGAAAGAATGTTACACCAACTGACATCTTGATACCTTCGCAAAAAGATGGATAAACTTCAAATCTATGTTATTATTTTTCTACATAGAATTCCTGCCTGTATACAACCCTTTGGGAGAAGACTATGACCAAAACATTAATGCTGTTGCGCCATGCGAAATCCAGCTGGAAAGATCAAAGTCTTTCAGACTTCGACCGTCCACTCAAGAAAAAGGGCAGAAAAGCTGCCAAATTCATCGCCAGGATGATGGCTCACAACCAGATTTTGCCTGAGGCATTCCTCAGTTCTCCGGCCAAACGCGCCAGGGAAACCACAGAAATCGTCACCAAACACGCCGGTTTCAAAGCTTCCCCTCAGTTCCTTGATTCACTTTATATGGGTGAACCCATGGATTACATCGCCGCGCTGCGTGAACTGCCGGACGAGGTTGACCGCGTGCTCGTGGTCGGTCATAACCCTGGTTTGGAAGCGCTGCTGAATCTGGTAGACGGCAAATCTGACGCCCTTTCTACTGCCACCCTTGCCGTTCTCGACCTGCAATTAAATCACTGGCGGGATTTTGACACTACCACCGTCGGTGAAGTTAGAAATTTCTGGGACCCTGAAGAGATGGACCTGGAAGAAATTGAGGAAATGATGGCCAAAGAAAAGAAAGATAACGACAAGAAAGATAAGAAGGACAAGAAAGACAAGAAGAAAGACAAGAAAGAAAAAAAGGATAAGAAAGACAAGAAGTAACCCTTCGCTGCTTTTATTCTGACTGGGATAGCGCCGGGCTTTGCATAGCAGCGGTTTTATCTCCCAGGTCCTTCGAGTATCAGTATTTTCGGGTGTCTCTCCGCACCCGCCTGAAAAATGGCGGGTGTTTTTAATGCCTTCAAAAGCTAACTAACCGGAGACCCACCCGCTAAACTTCTGATTGGTCTCTCTCCCTGCCCCATGTCAGTCTCAGTTATACCAGCGCTTCTGTTTTTTACGCACTCTGGGCAGGATGCGCCGCTTGCAACCCAAGACAGCACTGGTTCGGTTGTTATACAGTGGTCAGGCTCTTGGCGCCTTGGCTGGAAGATGCCTGTTTACTCCGCTCAGGAGAGATCGGTCCACTCGACCGACTTCCACACCAGCAGGCATTCTTTCAAATCAACCGCGTCATCCATGTAAAATGCGGTTTGCAAGACGCCATAAGGCGCGGTTGTGAAAGCGTAGAGAGCCAGGCGGGTGTGACCGGGTATGATCTCCTCCTGTTTCATGTAGGCGTATCGTTGGATTTCGCCTTCATCCTCAACAATACTCTCCAGCTTTTCCGCTTCTGCCCTGGCTTTGAGGTTAGCCAACAATACCTGGCGATGTTTCTCACCAGAATAGGCAAAAATTGTGGTCAGGAGTGTACAGCCTGCCCTCCAGAAGACGACATGGTCGCCTTCTTTGCGGTGCTGGAGGTTTTCTGGAACATCCAGAGACCATTCCTTTGATAAGTTGATACGCATACGCCGATTATACTTGTTCTCTCGTCTCTTATTCAATGCGTTTCAGCTGCTTACGCATCCACAGCGTCGTGCCGGTTTGATATCTGCGCACGATCATCATCGAGCAGGGAACCACATCGAGAAGGTAATCGTTCAAAGTTCCAAAGATTTGTCCGGGGGCTAACACCTCTTCAACCGAACCCATGATCACCAGATCATAAGCTCCCTCCTGACATTCCTTAAGGATCGCATCCGCTACCGAATCCGCTTTTCTCACCATCAAGTGAATGTTATCCGGTATTTGACCCAATTCGGCCTCAGCGATTTCCTGCAGCTGCAGTTCTTCGTCTTCCATGCGCTCTTCGTCCGCATCACCCAGCACAAGACGTAAGGCAAACACTTCCCCACCGTCAGGGTTTGAAATATCTCGGGCCATTTGCAGCGCCAGGCGAGCGTTCCGACCACCTCCTACAGGCACAAGAATACGCCGAATATCTTCAGGAAGCCCTTTGTCACGCAGAACAGCCACATTACGATTTGCCATCATGTTGACTTCCTTGAGAATGTTGTGCGGATGTTCCAGCTTTTCACGCTCTGAAGGCACTCCCAGCATGACCAGGTTAATGTCCTTATGCCGGCTCAACTCAGAAAAAATGCCCTCCTCAACGCGCGAGGCAGCCTTCAGCTTGCCGTAGATCGCCACGTTTTCGCGGGACGCGATCGGCGTGATCTGCTCGAGAAGACGCCGTTGTTCCTCTTTCTTTTGGCTGACCAAAGCCGGCACCATCGAAGAGTCCAGACTGATGGGCGTTTTCACGACACTGAAGAGCAAGATGCCGGTGTCTTCCTGTTGATTCACCAATTTGGTCGCCAGCCTGGTCAGGCTGCGGGCTGTTTCCGGATTTTTAGCGGCAATCAATACCTTTCCGCCTCCCTCCTGGTATTCAAGACGCGAATTGAGCTCCCTGCGGGCTCTCAGGCGGGATGAAATCAGATAAGCCACGCTCAGGACAACCACCACCCCTCCCAAAAACAGGAGCGCGCGCAGTTCAGCAAAGGTGATAATCAAGAAGCCCGCCACCGCCGCCGCCACAACGGTCAACGGATAAAGCGGCACTTTGAAAGGACGCTCAATGTCAGGAAATTTTTTGCGCAGCCTCGGCATTGCCAGGGTCGCCCAAAACAAGACAAACATATACCCCGCGCTGGAGATAAAACTCAAAAAGTCGACCAGTCCCACCGCTGCCACCAATGCGCTGACCAATACCACCATCAGGATCGCCATCCAGGGTGTGCGCCAGTGGCTCAAACGCGAAAACATACGTGGCCAGACTCTGTCACGACTAAGCGAGAAAGCTTCCCGCGTCGCTGAAAGCATGGCTGAATTAACTGAGGTCAGGGTGGCGACGATGCCCGCCGCGCCCATGATTTTTACGCCTATGTTGGGCCAGAATTGTGCCGCCGCATCGGTCAGAGCTGTGTTTGACCCCGCCAGCTGACCAAACGGCACCGTGCCGATGGCAACCATGCTGACGCTCGTGTAAATCAGGGTTGTCAACAGCAGGCTGACCAGAATGCCGACAGGAATGTTTCGATTTGGATTTTTGATCTCTTCAGCATCATCCGCGATCACTTCAAAGCCCACATAGGCATTATAGGTGAGCGCGATTGCCGACAGCATCCGGCCGATATGCCCGATGGTGGTTTGATTTTCGAACACCGATCGACCAGACAGAAAAGTGTCCATGTGGAAACCATTTAAACTGGAAAAACCTTTGAAAACGAAAGCTGAAAAAACTGCCAGCAAAAAACCCCCCAGTAAGATCTGAAAGTTGCCCACGCTCGAAACTCCCCGCAAATGCATAAAACCGACCAAAGCGATCACCAGGATGGCAACCGGGATGATGGGCAGACCGGGCACAAAGATTTCCAATGAGATTGCAAAGCCAACCGCTGAGAGAGCCGCGTAAAATGTGCTGGAAAGACAGTCAAGCGAACCCACCATAAACATCAGCCAACCTTTGCCGAAAGCCTCGCCGACATAGGTCATCGCCCCACCTGTAACCGGGAAGGTGGTTGCCATTTCGCAGTAATTCAGGGCTATGCTTAGCGTCATCAAGCCAGCCAAAACCAGAGCCAGAACGGTTTCTGGTCCCGCGATCTTGGCCACATGACCTGTCAGAACGAATATCTCAGCCGCGATCGTGCCTGCAGTCCCAAGCATGATCACCTGAAGCAAAGTAAGCTGTCGCTTTAATTTCCTTTTTGCCACCGACCCCTCCGATCGATTCACACACCAAGCGAATTAACAGGCAATATTATAAGCCCGCTCAGGAAAAAAGAGTCTTTCAAGTTTGGCAGTCAAATGCTTCCCGCAGAGGCCTCCGGCAACCGAAACCGCTCCATCAGGTCCTCCATTTGGCTGTAGTCTGACTGAACCACCGCCTTATATTAATTATGCAGCTTCAGATCTTTATTGTAAAATATGGATAGAAAGCTGGAGGTAACCATGAAAAACCGGATAAAACTATTTCTTACTCTGTTAGTTTTCATTTTTGTCGTTTCGGCTTGCTCCTTACCCCGTCTGGTGCCACGGACAACCCCCGCGCCAGATGACCAGAACCTGATACCCGGGGAGACTAACATGCCTGGAGACAAGACACCAATAAGTGAAGGGCAAAAATTGGATACATTCACCAAAATAGATATTCAAGCAGGCGGCCCCATTTTTCTGATTCAGGGTGACAGCCACTCTATTCAGATCGAAGGGCGTCGTGATATCGTGAAAGACATCACTTACCAGGTCAAAAATGGCGTACTGATGGTGAGATATTCCCGTGACGTCTGGGGCTGGTTTTCCGCATTCGATTACCCCACCATCACCATCCATTTCAAAGACCTGGAACAATTCACCCTCGAGGGCGGATCTGAGGTGGTTGCCAATGACGTCCAATCAGAAAATCTGAGAATGGATTTTAGGGGTGGAGCCTCGCTCGAGATGAAAAATCTAAAGGCAGATTCGCTTGATCTGCAGGTCGAGGGCGGAGCGAACATCAACATCGACGGTGTTGTCGAGACTCAGACCCTCAGGTTCGCCGGCGGCACCAATTATGACGGCGAAGACCTCCAAAGCGCCACAGTCAATCTCCATACCGAGGGCGCTGTCTCCGTGACAGTTTGGGTTACCGATGCGCTCGACCTGGATCTGTCAGGCGTCTATAACGTACAGTACTACGGCAATCCTGCCATCACTCAAAATGTCCAGGGGGCCGGTAATATCGAGAGGTTGGGAGATAAATAGTCTTATTACGATAAGAAACCTGATAAAAAAAGAGAGCCGCGGCTCTCTTTTTTAAGTGAAATATCCGACTCAAGCCGCGCACTGTTACTGCGGTTCCTGCCAGATCTCAAAGATTTTTTGGTAGGAATCTTCCAGTGACTCCGGCAAAACCCGCGTCCTGCCGATCACGGTAATGAAATTGGCATCGCCAACCCAGCGGGGAATGATATGCCAGTGGATGTGCTCTCTGATGCCCGCGCCTCCGGCATCCCCCAGGTTGACACCTACGTTGAACCCCTGCGGGCAATACAGTCGGGTCAGGACGCGAATACCTTTTTGAATCAAGGTCATCATCTCACAGAGTTGCTCTGAAGTCAGGTCTTCCAGTCGATTGGTGTGCTCGTAGGGCACCACCATTATATGACCGCTGGTATACGGGTATAAGTTCAGGATTACATAGTTATATTCTCCGCGGTAGACAATCAGGTTATCGAAACTATCCTGCTTTTTCAGTGCTTCACAGAAAGCGCAGGGCGCGTCTTTGTCGCGTTGAAAGTATTCATTTCTGTCGCTATAAATATGATCCATACCCAAATTCTATCTTATATTTTGTTAATTGGTGGAAACTCTATAACCCTGTCTGCAGCCAGCCTCAATTATGAGACTATGCCAAAATGTTGACAGAATATCGATTTTGAATATAATATGACCAGTCGGTCATATTAAGAAACTATGCCAAAAACCACATTCTTCAACCTGCCTCAGGAAAAACGCGAGCTCATTGAACAGGTGGCTATCGAGGAATTCGCAGAAAACAGCCTTCAATCCGCCTCGGTCAACACCATCGTCTCCCATGCCGGCATCGCCAAAGGCTCTTTTTACCAATACTTTGAAAATCTGGAAGACCTTTACAACCACATCCTTGATATTGTCAACAAGCGTAAGCTTGAACTGATCTCCAGTCTCCCCCTGCCCTCTAACCATCTTGACACCTTCCGTTATTTGCAGCGGCTGCTCCAGGTAGACCTGGCCTTTGAGCTCAAGTATCCCCGGCTTTCTCGGGTGGAGCGCCGCCATAATTTTGAAAACCCGGTTATCAGCTCTGTCGACCCAGAAACAGGTCTCCGACTATCAGGTGACGGCCGTTTTCATGCTTTCCTCTCACAGGGTGTCCTTCATGAAGACCTGGCCACCTGGGTGGATACAGACATGGCAGCTTATGTGCTGCGCGTGATTTCGCAGTGGCTTTCCCCTTATTTGCTCGAACGCCTCGAACAAGACAGCGGCAAACCTGTCGACGTCAATCTCGACGTCATTTATGATCAGGGCCTTCAGGATCTCATCCAGAACCTGATGGACCTCCTCACGGCCGGTATGGCCCGCGACCCCCAAATCCGAAAAGATTTCTACAACAAATAAAGAGGTTCAAAACGACAGCCTACCAGACGCCCTCCATCCTCTCAGTGCGAGCCCCATGGTGGGTCATTCCAAAGGTTAAACAAAAGAAAGCCGTGGCAATGCACGGCTTCCTCAATAAAATCAGTGGGTTTATTGACGTTGACCCAGAATGACCGGGATGTCCATAGTGTCGCCGTTGCGGATCACGGTCAAAACGATCTCCTCGCCAACGCTCGTCTCCAGAACCAGGTAACTCATCAGCTCGCTGAAATCTTTGATTTCAATGCCGTCCACCGCAATGATCAAATCGCCGCCTCTGGCCAATCCTTGAATCTGGGTAGACTGAGTTCCGCCCCGGATACCTGCTTCATCAGCCGGACCGCCCGGGACAACACTGGCAACATAGGCGCCGGTGGACATGGGCAGGTCCAGGGCTTCGATCATGCCCAGAGACATGTTCGAGTAGCTCGACAAGCCCAGATAAGGATAGGCATAAGAACCGGTTTCGATCAATGCCGGCACGACTCTGCGCACAGTGTTGGACGAAATCGCGAAACCAATGCCTGTGTTGACCGCCCCACCAGTTATACTCATACCTGCGGTTTGAATCGCTCGGTTCACACCGATTACTTCACCGTTCAGATTCAAGAGCGGTCCACCGGAATTCCCCGGATTGATCAAAGCGTCGGTCTGAATGGTGTCGCCAGAGGAATAATAGGTTCCGGTCCCGGTTTGGCGCATAGAATCAAGTACCCGACCTCTGGCCGAGATTATGCCCACCGTCATTGTCCCGCTCAGACCAAATGGGTTGCCGATGGCAACCACGGTCTGGCCCACTTTGATGGCATTTGAATCTCCCAGCGGCAGCGGAACCAATAAATCGGGGTCGACTTCCACTTTGACAACCGCCAGATCCGAATCCAAATCGGCACCAATGACTGTTCCATAGACCTTCAAGCCCGAAGGAAAATGGACTTCCATATCGGTAGCATCGCTGGCTACATGAGAATTGGTTACGATGTGACCTTCTTTGTCAATTACAAAACCTGTGCCTTGTCCCCCGCCCTCATTGGTGACAAATTGCAAAGAGACCACACCTGGGCTGTATTCTTCATATAAGGCTTCCAGGCTGCCTTCCAGGGAAGCGTACTCGGGGACCAGAATGATTTGGCTGTTTTCTGCCGGCGGCGGCATGATGTCACCGGATGCTTCCGGTGTGGCCACAGGCAGTGGAGTTGTAACATCCGTTCGTCGGGTGATTCGGCAGGCGGTTGTAGCCAAAACCAACACCAACAGGAAAGCAATAATTCTAAAAACGCGATTTCTTTTTTCCATAAACACCTCAACTGTTGTCTAAACAATTCGTTAATAACTATAATCTTTTTTTGTTAATGGTTCATATAAATTGTAGACCTGGCAATACACGGAAATGATTCGCTACTGCCTGCTCAGTTGGACCGGATTGAATCAATATTTTCTCCCCCCAGAGGCAGCCTGGTCACCACCACTATGTTAGAATATGCGCATGGATCAAGTCTTTCTTGGCAATTCCCTGGCGGCCTGGACGCGGGCGTTAATCGCTTTCCTTGCTGTTGCCGCCCTGCTCGAAGTTCTGGTTTTCTTCAGCCGCAAGCAAACCCAGAAAAGCGAGAAACCGCTGCTTACAATCAGATTGATCAGTCAGCTGCAATGGTTCAGCCGCGTCGCGCTGCCCCTGTGGGCAGCCGCAGCCTTTCTTTCCCTGCCGCCTGAAGTGGAAGCGGTTTTGCGTGTGCTCATCATTGCGGTCTTGGCAATCCAGGCAGGCATGTGTGCAGAAAAATTTATCGCCCTGTTTGCCGAGCGTGAGCTCAAGAGCATTTCCACAGATGACCTCTCGCGGCGTTCGTCCATCCGCGGCATTGTCATTGGCGCACGAGTGTTGTTGTGGACTATCATCGCCCTGATCGTACTCGAGAGCATTCCCAGCTTCAATATTGTCAGTATCATCACCAGTCTCGGTCTGAGTGGCATCGCCATAGGCTTGGCTGCGCAGAGCTTTGTGAAAGACATGCTTTCCAGCCTGACAATTCGTTTGGATAAGCCTTTCGAAATTGGCGACTCCGTCAAATGCGGAGAAATCTCCGGTACAGTGGAGAAGATCGCCCTGAGTTCAACCACGCTTCGCAGCATCAATGGCGAAGCTGTGAGGATTTCTAACTCAAAAATTATTGACTCCCCTGTGCAAAATTATTCCCGGATGGAAGAGCGCTTCCAGGTCTTATCGCTCCCCCTGGCACCAGACACACCTCTTGCAAAGATCAGAGCCCTGCCCGCGTTGATTGAGGGCGTCTTAAATGAAATCGATCTGGTCTCCTTTAACCGCTGCCGCCTCAAAGACATCAACCACGGATCACTTAACCTTGAAGTCGCATACACGGTAAGCACCCCTAATTTCAACGATTTTGTGGCCGCCAGCCATGCGGTCAACCTTGCTCTTTTAGACCTGCTGGAGCAAGAAGACATTCGACGGGCATCCCCGCTGGTTTCCCTGCAGGGTGATAACCCATAAATATGGGTTCAGATAGTTCAGTTTCCCACCATATCCCGATTATGCTTGCCTTACAAACGATCGACCTGAGCAAGAAATTCAAGGGGTTTCAGGCTCTTTTCCCAGTAGACCTGAGCATAAACGCCGGTGAGTTGGTGGTCCTGCACGGTCAAAACGGATCCGGCAAAACCACGCTGCTCAACTGCATCAGTTACTTCATCCCACCCACAACTGGGCAGGTCAAGGTCTGCGGATTCGATATGCTCGAAAACGAGCAGTCGGCCCGGCAGCACCTCGCCTTCGTCCCGGATGTGCCTCGTTTTTACCTGGAGTTATCCGCCTGGGAACATTTGCGCTTTATCGCTGCTGCTAACAGCTCTTTGGAAGGTTTTGAGGTCAGAGCTGAGCGCTTGTTGAAGGATTTCGGTCTCTGGCATGTCCGCCAACACTTTCCCCACAACTTCTCCCGCGGAATGCGCCTCAAACTCGGTCTCTTGCTCGGACTTATTCGTCCATCCAGTCTCCTTTTGTTGGACGAGCCCACCTCTGCCCTGGACAGTCAGGGTACCAGGCTGTTGATCGAAGAATTAAAACAGCGAAAAACTGAAGGGACAGCAATTTTACTCAGCTCCCATGACCACAGTTTACGCGAATTAATTGCCGACCGTGTGCTGGAGCTTACCGAGGGACATTTGATCGAGTCTTCCCCTACTACAGGCGCATCATGAAGAATCAACCCCGCCAGGCAGTCGGCTTCCTGCGCGGACGCCAGGAGCGGTCCGACTTGCGTTATTGGCTGGCTTTAGTCAGCTACGACCCCGAAGAGAAAACCGTATCAAACAAATTCTACCTGCTCTACCTGGTGATTTTCTTCACCATCTGGTTTTTTCTGGTGCTGGTTTATTTTGCCCAGGCCTTTTTAGGTCTTTTCCGTCTGGTCGAGCCAATGCCAGCCTCGACAGTTTCGTCCCTCCTTCTGATGATCACTTTTGCCAGTTTTGGCTTGTATCTCATCATCAAATCAACCTGGCGTTCACCGCTAATTTTCTCGGAAGAACACCGTTATTTGCTCTGCCAACAACCATTTCCTCCACGCACGATAGTGTTTAGATGGTGGCAGCAACCCTGGCTCCAAAACCTGTTGCTTTTCGTGCTTATTTGCCTGATGCTTGGCTTCACATTCGGGGAAGCCTCTTTTCCCAGCCAAGAAATGTCCAGTTACTTCTTCCTCTATGTCTGGTATGGTTTGCGCGTCGCTTTGCTTGCGCTTCCTTTTCATCTGGCGATTTTCATTACCACCTGGTCTGCAGGTTTGTTCGCTTTAGAGCACCGCGGAAAATTTCTGGCTTATCTCCCCTCTCTTCTTCTGGTCCTGTTAGCAATTTCTGGCCTGACACTAATCATTCAGCCTTCCTTTTTTGGGGTGCTTCCCACCAGTCTTCTGGGGCTCTCAAGCTTTCTTTCGAACCTGCTCCTGTCATTCTTCGGGCAGGGAAGTTACAGTATTTTTCAAACATTTCTGCTTGGGCTCAGCCTTGTGGGTCTCAGTTTTCTGCTACTCTGGCTGGCATCTAAAAGGTTCAGCCCTTCGAAGGCCGCCCAGGAAACCGAAATTGCGGCCAAAATCGCAGGTTTTATGAAGTACGGTCAGGTTACCGCAATCAGGACCATGCGCAAGAAACAGCATCTCGGTTTGGGTAGGAGCAGCCGTTTTTCACCAGATTGGCAGGCAGAAAAGGCCTTCTTCTGGAAGGGAATCTTGCAATATCGCCGGAGTTTTGGCCTGCGGGAAATCTGGCGGCTGTTTGTGAGCCTGCTTTTTGTGATCAGTATCAACCTCATCGGCAATAATCCTGCTGGATGGATTGGTTTGATCAGTTGGGTCTGGTTATTGAACGGTCCTTTGACGGAGTTGCTGGGTGAGGATCTTTCTCTTTGGCAGCTTACACGACAACTTCCTATCCCTGCTGCAAAATGGGCTCTGGCAAGCCTGCTGATTCCGCTTTTTCCGGTGCTTGTGGTCGCCATGGTTGGGCAAGTCTTTAGTCTGGCTTATCTTCCGGTCGCCGAATGGGCTCTTTTGTTTACCATCCCCCTGGGGTTGCTCAGCGCCGCACTTCAACTGGGTCAGGATCTGGTTCGAAAAAATCGCCCTGAACTCCTGGCAGGCGGTTCGGTTCAGAGCTCGGGCTTGCGAGGGCTGGTGATGGCAATTTTATGCCTGCTTTTGCCCCAGGTTGCCTTGAAAATCCCCTTACCGACAGTCAATTGGATCATAACGCTGGCTATCGCAGTCTTGTTGCTCCTGGGAAGTTATACTGGCTTCCTGCGTCAAATCAGGAATCTCACTGCTGAGGCCAAGCCTTCTTTTATTTCACTCTTCTCAGCTTGAGTTGTTTACAGCTCCGCTGCCTGTCGCTGCAGTTCTTTTTCTTCGGGTGTTTCGGCTTCAATGGTTATACCATGTGGTCTTGATTTACCGTCATCACCAATGTAGATAAAGGTGATAAATCCATCCACGGTCTTTTCACCATTAGTGGTCGCCTTGATATAAGCGATCACACGGGACCTGCCTGTCGCCACGATTTTGCTGTCGTAGCGAACCACCTCGCCCGGATCAACCGGACGGGTAAAGGTCATCCCATGAATTTTCAAACAGAGCACATATTCCGGCGGCAGCAGATTGGCGGCAGCTATGAACCCCGCCTCGACCAGCCATTCTGCCCCTCTGCCGGCATAGAGGGTGCGATGATGATTCAGGTCCTCACCTTTTACCAGGTGGTGGATCGTTAAAGTCTGCATTTTCATGGGCACCTCATTCTGTCAACAACCTTAAATTGTCAAAGGCAACTTTGAAACCTGATATCTCAAAGGTGCCAGCCATCATCCCGACCCCTCCGGGTTGAAAATCGGGGTCACTCACGCTCGCCAGGACGGTTCCGTTAAGTGCCAGGATCAAGCCCTGACTGCCGCACTGCGCGCTGAGCCTGAAGGGCCCGCCGCCGGCAACTTCCTGCGAGTATGACCAATCCGTCAGAAAGCTCACTTCCTGCCCTGACTGCTTCCAGATAGTATAATAACCATCCTCGCTTATTTCGAGGATGTAAAAATTTTCATTGTCCACCAGCCCACAGATGAAGCCAAAGTCTGCGTCCCCGACCGAGTCCACCACCCTCACATCGGCTTCGATCACAATTGGATCATACAGGTATTCCTGGTCAGACCAAATGATAATCATCGGCTCTTCTACTCCAATCACAAATTCGCCATGCTCATAATCGGTCCCGCCCTCCCTATCCGAAAAGACATTCCAGCCGCTTTTACGGTTTGAGAAATCGTCTTCTAAAATTATCTGTCCCGATGGCTGGAAGCGCTCTCCGTTGATCTTTCCTGCCACGATTGCGACTTCACCGGCCCGTGCGGCAACAATCAAGTCTGAGGCCAGGTTGATTGGGCGCAGAGCGTTGATGAATCCGCCTGTAGGCACGCAGGTATCGTTGTCATCGATGTAGCCATCACGGTTGGTGTCCATCAGCGGGCGGCAGTCAACCACATCGTCGCTCTCATCTCCTGACCCTACTGCTGTGGGAACACCAATCAGTTCACCGCGCTCGTTCACTGCCAAACCGCCGCTGTTTCCGCCCGCGATTGTTCCGCTGGTCTTGATATAAGCGCGGTTACCATAACCCTCTTCGGCGGTAAACCCGCTCACCTCACCTCGGGTGAGCGTGATGGTGTCTCCTCCGATTCCGGGATAGCCCAGAATCATGATCGTTTCGCCCAGGCCTAACTCATCAGAATCACCTAAAGGAACAAAGGGCAGGTTCAACAGGTTATAGTTCAGGGCGTTGCCTTTCAAATCCTGATGTGGCTTGATCACAGCAATATCCAGCGCTTCGTCAGCCTGAACGATGCTGGCATAATAGCTTCTCACAGGAGGGGAATCTTCCGCCACGGTCAGGGAAACAAGCAGGTCTTTCACCTGGTAGAAACGGTCTGAAAGCACAACATGCGCGTTGGTCAAGATCAGCCCGTCAGAACTGATGATCGTGCCTGAACCACTCCACCCCACCATTTCCTGTCCGTCTACTTCGACAATCGCTTCAATCTGGACCACAGCAGGCCAGGGGATCAGGTTGAGCGCGGTGGGTGTGGTCAGCGGAGATACGCCCGGCTGCCAGCCCGGGGGGTTAACGCCAGCCACCTCTATCCGAACATCGAAGGGGTAATTCTTCTCATCGGTGCTGATCATCCCGGTGCCGCTCAAAACCCCGCTGCCGATGGCCTCAAAACGAAACTTGAACCGCTCTTCACCAGTCGGCGCGATGGTTAAATCCATATCTATCAACCCCTCACCCAGCTGATTGTTGACCAGGGTTAGGGCTGGTTCTGACCCGATATACAGGCTGGAATTCATCACTTCTTTCGGCAGGGTTATCCGCGTGACGTGCACATTGTAGATACCGGGATTGGATAGCACCAGCTCGAGGTCAAAAACGTGCCCCTGCTTGATGGCAGTGCTCGGAACGAGCAATTCTACTTCCAAAATCCGCTCCGTCCTTCTTTGCGGGATGAGGGAGCAGGCTGTCAGCAATAGAACCAGCGCGCATATGATGCTTGCTTGGCGCAATTTACTCGCCCGAACTTCTCTTGTCTTCATTGCGATCCTCATATCCCGCCCGATCATCCTGACCGATCAATATTGCAATTTGACTGATCGGTCATTCTGGGCATTTTTCCAGTTTTTATTCAGCAGCCTGGCGGCCGCTTACAGGGAAACCTGATTAATCATCCCATTTAATGGTTGGGTCGATCGGCCAGTTCCATTCAGCCGGGTCAGCATACCAATCGGACGGGTTGATATTGGTTGTCTCTTCCCCAGCCTTGACCTCCACCGCGATCAGGGTGTGGTCCGTGCAGGCGACCGTCATGCCGCAGGGCACGAACTTGGTGTAAGCACCAAAAAAGTCTTTAGAGGGATTTTTAATATCATAAGCCAAAACGTAATAGCTGGCCGGTGCCAGGTTTGTAAAACGGTAAAAACTTTGACCTGCCACGGTATTTTGCCAGTAATAGACACCCGTAACCGGGTTCATGGCGACGATGCGCAGCGCCGGTATGCCTTCACTGGGGAAAGACAAAGAGCCAGAAAGAGAGCCACTGCGCACCTGCGGCGTGGCCGTTGGTGGGATCGTCGTCGGGGTCGTGGAAGTCGGCATGACTGTCGCGGTCGGGCAGGGTGGACAGGTTGGGATCTCGCAAACTTCACATGTCGCTGTCGGACGGGCAACTTGTGTTTTCAACCCCTCAATTTCACTGGCTTGTACTGTCAGTTTGACACTCATAGCCTGCTGGGTTGCCAGGGAGTCTTCACTTTGGGCTGTGCATCCAGCCGATATCAGCATGATTAAAAACAAAGCAAACAAGATTACTTTTTTCATAGTTCCTCCATTGAACAAGTCAATTATAGCCTTACTTCAATACAAGCAGATTCGTGTCCAACTCGTCTGAGCCCAGGCGGCACGGTCAGCCTGGAACCTGGGCAGGCTCCTGTGAACAAAATTTGTTAGATGATTCAGCCACCCTCTCTCACTCCCGCTTTAAGAATCGCTTATACTTTAGGCATGGATGGCTTTGATTTCTTTCGCCCTACGGTGCTGACCGTCACGGCTTTGAGCAGTTACCTGCGCGAGCTGCTCGAAACTGACGAGGTCCTGAATGATATTTGGGTGAAGGGAGAGATATCCAATTTTTCTCAACCACGTTCCGGTCACCTTTATTTCACGCTCAAAGACAGCGACGCCCAAATCCGTTGCGTGATGTGGAAAACCGCAGCCATGCGCCTCAACTTCTCCCCGCGGGATGGTCAAAGTGTGGAGGTCCATGGAAACATGAGCTTCTATCCAGCCGGCGGGCTGACGCAGCTATATATTGACAACATGCAGCCAGTTGGCGAAGGTCTGCTTTACCAGGAATTCCTGCGGCTGAAAATCAAGCTGGAAGCAGAAGGCCTGTTTGACCAGGCACGTAAGCGTTCTTTGCCCGCTATTCCCAAACATATTGGCGTCATCAGCTCTGCCACCGGAGCAGCCCTTCAGGATATACTCAATACCCTGAACCGCCGTTTGCCTCTGGCAATGGTAACGGTCGCTCCCAGTCAGGTACAGGGACTGGAAGCCCCGGCCAGTTTGTGTGGCGCTCTACTGGCGCTCAACCAGATTGAAGACCTCGACCTGATCATTCTGGGGCGTGGTGGCGGTTCCATCGAAGACCTTTGGGCCTTCAACAACGAAACCCTGGCCCGCGTCATTTTCTCTTCTCGTGTCCCGGTCATTTCAGGGGTCGGGCATGAAACCGACTTCACCATCGCCGATTTCGTAGCCGACTTGCGCGCCCCTACCCCCACCGCCGCTGCTGAATTGGCCACGCCGATTTCAATTAACGAACTTTATCTTTCCCTCCAGACTGCCCGCGCAGTACTGGATGAAGTGCTAACCCAGGCGATAGCTACGCGCAGTCATCAACTCGAAATCAAAAAACTTGACCTGCGCCGGCTCTCCCCACTCCAACGCGTCAACAATGCCATTCAAACCCTGGACGTCCTGCGCGAGCGCCTCGATCGAACGATTCAAAATAATCTGCAGCAAATTCGCCTGCAGTTGCAGCACCTCAATAGCCGTCTTGACTCGTTGAGCCCTGTCGCTGTCCTCAGGCGCGGTTACGCAATTATTACCGACGCGCAAACCGGGCAACTCATCAGCCAGGTCAGCCAGACAAATAAAAATCAAGCCGTTCAGGTTCGACTTCTTGATGGTAACGTTCCCGCCAGACTCCATCCTTCTAATCAGGAGAAACCATGACCGATACACTACCCAGCAGTTACGAAGCCGCCTTTGCCGCTCTCCAGGAGATTGTCTCAAGACTCGAAAACAGTGAATTGCCCCTGGAGGAATCGCTCAAACTCTACGAGGAAGGTAAGCTGCTCTCTGATCATTGCGCGAAACTGCTGGAAACAGCCCAACTGCGTGTCAGCACACTCCATCCAAGCCAACCCGACCTGCGTGCGGAATAACACAAGGCAGCTGAACGTTGATCGCTTTCTTCACCAGCCCCATTGCCCTTTCTGCCCTGACAGCCATGTTGATTGCTCAGGCAATCAAGGTGCCGGTCGAATACCTGCGTCATAAGCGCTTGGATTGGTCGCTGTTTATCAACGCCGGCGGCATGCCCTCCTCGCATTCGGCCATGATGTCGGCAGTGACCACTTCGATTGGTCTGCACATCGGTTGGGATAACCCCGTTTTCATCCTCGCGGTAGCAATCTCGCTTATTGTTGTCTACGACGCCACCAATATTCGCCGCCAGGCAGGTTTGCACGCGGAAAGAATCAACCAAATTGTGAACGGAATTGTCTCCGACCATAACCTCCCCAAAGAAGAGATTGATAATCTTCGTGAAGTGCTTGGGCATTCTCCTGGAGAAGCCACCGTTGGCGTTTTGCTTGGGATTGTCGTATCGCTGGTTTTCTTCTTGCTGATGTCTGTAAATTGAACCCGTCTTCTCTGGTTGCTGATAAACTCCGCCCGCGGTGCTCGAGCAATAATTAAACAAAAAACAGGGCTTTTGTATTCTCTCTGGAAAAACCAAAACGCCCTGTTCAGTTTGTTTCTACAGAAATTGGTTTCTTTTGATTAACCGGCCCTTTCAGCCAGGATGCGCTCGGTCAGCAGAGGCACAATGCGGTGCAGGTCACCCACAATGCCCAGGTCTGCGACATTAAATATGGGTGCGTCGGGGTTTTTATCTATCGCGACAATGTAATCCGACTCTTCCATTCCGGCCAAATGTTGAATCGCGCCAGAAATGCCACAAGCAAAATAAAGCGAGGGGCGTACGGTTTTCCCGGTCTGACCAACCTGGCGCTCCTTTGGCTGCCATCCCGCATCAACAGCCGCGCGTGAAGAGGCAATCTCACCTCCCAAAGCATCTGCCAGACCTTGCAAAAGCTCAAAACCAGCCTCGCCACCGACACCGCGCCCACCGGCAACCAAAACCTTGGCATCCTGAATATCGATTTTCTGGGTAATTTTCTTAATTACCTCTTCGACTTCAAAATAGTTTTGATTTTCTTCAAATTGATAATCAAACCTCACAATCTCACCTTTTCGGCTGTCATCGCGCAGTTCTTTTACCATCACGCCGGGGCGTACTGTGGCCATTGCCGGGTAATGATCAGGACAAATAATGGTCGCCATCAGGTTTCCACCAAAGGCAGGGCGCGTCATGCGAAACTGGTTGTTTTCGGGGTCAATCTCGAGGCTGGTACAGTCCGCAGTCAAGCCCGTATGCAACCTGCCCGCCACCCGCGGCGCCAGGTCGCGGCCAATTGCCGTAGCGCCAAACAGCATGATTTCAGGTTTGTAGGCTTCAATCACCGCGGTAACAGCCTGGGTGTAAGGTTCAGTGCGGTACTCGTCCAGCACAGCATCCTCAATCAATATCACTCGGTCAGCACCGTAAGCAATCAGATCCTTCACCAGGTGAGCCACATTGTTGCCCGCCAGGATCACCCCCACTTCAGTGTCCGAAATTTGTGCCAGGTCACGGGCTTTACCTATCAGTTCCAAAGAAACAGGAGTTAATTCACCACGCACTTGTTGGGCAAAAGTAAAAATACCTTGATAATCTTCAATAGTCATTATTTCTCCACCTATAGCAGATATTTCTCTTTTAATTTGTCAAGGATGAATTCTGCTGATTCTTCAACACCCTCTTCGATCTTCATTCCTGGTACTTTAACCGTCTTGGGGAACGATTTGACGACCCGTGTTGGCGACCCACGGTAGCCAATGTCTCCATCATCCACCGGCACATCCACACGATTCCACTCAACGATTTCTTTTGCTCTAAAAGCATCAAAAATCCCGCCCGGTGTCATATAGCGAGGGGTGTTCAATTCTCCCATTGCGGTGATCAAGGCCGGCAGTTTTGCCCGCACGAGGTGAGAATAATCCTCAAACTGGCGCTTGACTACAATCTCGTCACCCTCAAGATGCAATTCTTCCGCATAGCTGACGTTGGGTATTCCCAGATGCTCCGCGATTTCAGGACCTACCTGGGCGGTATCACCATCGATTGCCTGGCGACCAGTGATAATCAGATCATACTCAAGCTTGCTGATCGCTCCCGCCAATATGCTTGAGGTTGCCCAGGTATCCGATGCCGCAAAAGCACGGTCGGTAACCAGGTATGCCGCATCCGCCCCCATCGCAAATGCTTCTCGCAAAACTGCCTTGGCCTGGTAAGGACCCATTGTAATCACGCTTACATGTGCTCCACATTCATCTTTCAAGCGCAGGGCAGCTTCGAGCCCGGCTTTGTCGTCCGGGTTCATGATAGAGGGCACGCCCTCGCGAATCAGGGTGCCTGTCTTGGGATCCAGGCGCACCTCTGTGGTATCCGGAACTTGTTTGATGCAAACGATTATTTTCATTAACTCCTCTCATTTCAACAGGGCGCCGGAGATGACCATCAACATCACCTCTGAGGTGCCCTCATAGATTTCTGTAATTTTTGCGTCGCGCATCATGCGTTCAATTTCGTAATCCTGAATGTAGCCATAACCACCATGCAATTGCACGGCCTGGTCAGTTACCCATGACGCCACTCGCGATGCTTTGAGCTTTGCCATAGCTGCTTCAGTGCCAAATTTCTCGCCTTTATCAAATTTGCTGGCAGCCAGGTAAACCAGATAACGGGCTGCTTCAATTTCTGTTTTCATTTCTGCCAGGGTGAACTGGGTATTTTGGAAAGCGGAAATTGGTCTACCAAATTGCTTGCGTTCTTTGACATACTCGATGGTTTTTTCGAGCGCGCCCTCAGCAATACCCAGCGCCTGAGCGGCAATGCCAATTCGCCCACCGTCTAAGGTGCCCATCGCCACACCAAAGCCTTTGCCCTCTTTACCCAACAGGTTTTCTTTTGGAATCCGGCAATCTCTGAAAATTAACTCACGCGTTGCTGAACCACGAATGCCCATTTTCTTTTCATTGACACCAAATTCAAATCCGGGGGTGCCTTTTTCAACAATGAAAGCAGATATTCCCCGTGTGCCGGCAGATTTATCGGTCATGGCAAATACCACATAGATATCTGCCTCACCAGCATTGGTGATGAAGATCTTATTACCGTTAATCACCCACTCGTCGCCATCCAAAACAGCTTTGGTTTGTTGACCGGCAGCATCTGTACCGGCATCGGGTTCGGTAAGCGCGAACGCGCCCAGTTTCCTGCCATCAACTAATGACCGCAGGAACTTTTCTTTTTGTTCAGGGGTTCCCAATTCATTTATGGCACCAGCGCCAAGAGAAGTATGTGCCGATAAGATCACACCAGTCGTACCGCAGACCTTCGAGATCTCTTCTACCGCTAAAACATAGGTAAGGTAATCACAACCCTGTCCGCCCCATTCTTTTGAAAAGGGAATACCCATGAAACCATTTTGCTGCATCTTCTTCAGGGTTTCGGTCGGAAAGCGATGATTCTCATCGATCTCTACCGCCAACGGGGCTACTTCTTTTTGGGCGAAATCTCTAAAGAGTGTCCGCGCCATTTTATATTCGTTTTTCAAGGAAAAATCCATACACCATCCCTCTGCATAATTTAATAAATCGTGAATTTTTTCACGTAGGTCTATTGTAGTACAAGATCAGCTTTCGGGGGCCATTATGATAAAAACCAAGGTGGAGGCGAGTGCCATGCCGTCAATAACACGAAAAATTAATTTGTCTATCCTCTTTGAATTAACCGACCGGTTAATTTATTGGCAGTACTTTCAGCCTTTTTCGGCCATCTTACCCTTGAGGCGCAGCAAAATGCCCTTGAATTCCGGCACATTCAAAACCCATATCATGGCCACATAGACCAGCAGTCCGACGGTCACGCCCCCGGCAAGCACAAAATACTTGTTGCTTCCCCCAAATATCGTCAACCAGGTAAGTAAAGCCAGGCCCATAACCGCGCTTGCGATCAGCGCCAGCCGGCCTACATCCAGGATCTGTCTGCCATTCAATCCATTCAGGCGCTTACGCAGAATCTGCAGGAGTGCCAGGCATTCAACCGCGGTTGCCAGGCTGTTAGCCAGGGCAAGACCGCCCAGGGGCAGCCAGCCGATCTGACTAAAAACCCTGGCGAAGGCGAATGACAATAGGATGTTGCCGGTCATGGCCAGCACGCCCACAATCACTGGGGTTCTGGTATCGTGCATGGCATAAAAGGCCCGGCTCAAAACTTCAACCAGGCTGTGACCGGTCAGACCAACCGAATACCACAGCAGTGCCCATGCAACCATCCTGGTGGAGTTCGCGTCAAAGTTACCGCGCTCATACAAAACCTGGATGATAGGAACCCGCAGCAAAATCAACCCCACAGTGGCCGGCAAGGCCAGAATAAGCATCACCCGCAAAATACCCGAAAGTGTCTGTTTGAACTGTTCGAATTGCCCCAGCTCCACTTGCGCCGAAAGCGTGGGCAAAGAAGCCGTACCAGCCGATTGCGCGATAGCCACCTGGGGCATGAGCATGATAGTGAAAGCCCAGGTCAGCGCGCTGGCAGACCCTTCGCCCAGTGAAAGACCAATGATCATGTTAGCCACAAAATTGAGCTGGACAACGCTGGCGCCAATGATGCGGGGCACCATCAGTTTCAATACCTGCCTGACTGCCGCATCCTTAAAGCCGGCTGCCCGTTCATAAAACCGACCTGACAGACGTAAGAGACTGGGCAGCTGCAGTGCCAGATGCCCCAGGGCACCCATCACTGCCCCAATTGCCAGTCGCCGCACGCCCATCGAATCCGGCAGCAAAAGTGTGCCGGCGATTTGACCCAGAGAGTACATGGCTGGGGCTAAGGCTGGCCATAAAAAGATCTGGTGTGAGTTCAGCATGCCCATCACCAGCCCGCTCATGCCAAAAATAATCACGGTTGGTAGGGTGATGCGCAGCAATTCAACCGTCAGATCGATCATTGCCGGGCTGGCGTTTTCGACCAGCACAAACAGAATTTGCTCCACAATTAGTGGAGCGAAAATCCACATCAATGCCGACACGCCAATTAGAATCAGCAGAAGCGCGTTGATCACTCCTGATGCCAATTTCCAGGCGCTGTTTTTATCATTGCGAGTGAGCATACCCGTAAACATGGGGATGAATGCCGACCCCAGTGCTCCGCCTGCCGTCAAATTAAATAGCAGTTCAGTAACACGATTGGCGGCGTTATAGGCGTCCAGTTCCATGCTGGTACCAAAGGCACGCGAGATCACCATTCCCCGCACTATTCCGACCACTGTGCTGACAATATAAGCCAACATCACAACCGTTGCCGCTCGGGCGATTTGCTGTCCGGCTGTCTTGGCTTCCACTTTAGGAGTAGGCAGCGGGCAGACCTGAGCGCTGCTCTCTGGAGGGTTGGGCAGACTGCTTGCCGCAGTTGTGTCCAGTTTTTCCTGGAGGGGATCAAGCCATTCTTCAGGTGGCGTGAAAGATCGTTTCCTCATAAACTTATTGCCCCTTTGAGGGGATGATAATCCAGGTTAATGGTCCCTCTGGCATATATGCAGTGGCGCGTGCCCCATGCCTCGAAGCTGAAAGGTCTCACCGCTTTTCCTCGCGGCTGTTGTGTTTGGCCTGTTCCCAAAGGGCATCGAGCTCTTCAAAACTGAAATCTTCGACATGTTTGCCCTGCCGTGCTGCCGCTGCTTCGATGGAGCCAAAGCGCTTGCGGAAACGGGAATTGGTTTCTCTCAGCGCCATCTCGGGGTCAATCCCCAGCCAGCGGATCAGGTTGACCACTGCGAATAAAACATCACCAGCTTCAGCCTGCCTTTCGGCGTCAGAGCGGGCTTCCTCCAGCTCACGCAGCTCTTCGTGAATTTTTGCAATCACAGGGTCGATCGTCTTCCAATCAAAACCTACACGCTTGGCGCGCTGTTGGATCTGGTCTGCCTGGGTGAGGGCGGGTAGCGTCATAGGGATACCGTCGAGCATGCTCTTGCGTTCCTCACCCTTGTGTTTGCGTTCTTCAGCCTTGATCTGTTCCCAGTTGTGCAAGACTCCTTCAACGGAGTGAACCTCCGCTTCCTGAAAAACGTGTGGGTGACGACGTACAATTTTTTCACTGATCGTGGCTATCACATCAGTCATGTTGAAATCTTGCTCTTCTGTTGCAATCTGAGTATGCAGCACAATTTGCAAGAGCAGGTCACCCAATTCTTCCACCAGGTGATCGCTGTTCTCCTCATCCAATGCTTCAAGAACCTCGTAACTTTCCTGCAGCAGGTAGGGACGCAGGCTCAGATGCGTCTGCTCACGGTCCCATGGGCAGCCATCCGGAGCCCGCAAACGGGCGATGATCTGCTGAAAATCTTCAAAAGCCCTGCCTGTCTCCCGAGCCGGCAGGTAAAGCGTGGTCATCAGCCCGGTGTGCAGACTCTGGTCCATTTCATAAAGAGGGATCTCCTCAACCAGTTCATCGGGCAGCCCCGCATCATGAATCAACTTGACCGGATACTCATCCGGATAATTGTTCATCAGGGTCAGTTTGAGGTCATGCGCTTCCAAACCGGGTGTCAGATTAGAAACCATGGCTGGCACGGAGGCAGGAAAAAAAGGGATCTCAAGAGACGCGAGGTAGAGAGAATCGGTCAGTACCAGTTTTGGGTGCGGATCCAGCCCCAAGGCCGAGCAAACCGGCTCTAAAAAGCTCATTCCGTCGATCACGCGTACTGGAAGGCCGCTTGCTTCAACCTTCTTCATGATCACACGCACGGTCTCTTCGGCGATAAATGGGCTGCCTGGAACAGCATAGGTGACCATACCTTCGCTCCTGGCGGCGTCGAGCACCTTAAGGGCAATCTCTTCACAAAAATCGCTCGAGGAATATTGTTCTTCTGCCTGGTCAAAGCTGTGCACCACCAAGTCATGCGCCAATTCAGAAAATACGGGATGATAACGGGTGCGTGCCCAGACTTCCTTTACCTGGTTCAGCCATTGCCATGCTTCCAGTGTCAGGCTGTTTGCCCCGGCCGGTCCCAGCCCTACGATCACGATCCCTTTATATGTCATTGATTCCTTCCGTCACAGTTGTTTGATCTGTTTTCGCGAGTTTTTCGCTCATTTAATACTGTAAAGGCTGCCCCTTAATAAAGGACAGCCTTCTGATTGTATCCCAACTCAGGTCCTTAACAAACCCTCATAACCTGCCATAGTCAACCTCAAAAGTGAGAGAGACCACAGTGGGTCTCCCCGACATTGTTGACTATCAGAAAATTAACGTTTGGTATAGGTCGGGGCCTTGCGGGCACGCTTGAGACCTGGCTTTTTGCGTTCCTTGACACGAGCGTCGCGCGTGAGCAGTCCTTGTTTACGCATCACAACCCGCAGTCCCTCGTCCATCGTGACCAGGGCGCGAGCCACACCGAGCTTGACCGCATCGCGCTGACCGCTGATGCCGCCGCCTTCGACTTTGACGGTGACGTCAAATGCCGTGGCGGGTCGTCCGCTTGCTTCCAGTGCGTCCAAAATCACGGGGACATCACCGGTACGGGGGAAGTATTCAACCAGTTCTTTGTCGTTTACAGTAAAGACGCCTGTGCCTTCAAACACACGCACACGGGCAGTACTTTGTTTACGACGACCTGTTGCTTCAAAATATTGTGCCATAATTCCTCTTTATTATTCCAGATCCAATGGTTGCGGGCTCTGAGCCTCGTGAGGGTGTTCAGATCCGGCATAAACCTTCAGATTACTCATATAGCGTTTAGTCAGACGGTTCTTGGGCAGCATGCCCTGGACGGCAAAACTAATAATGCGGTCCGGGTGTTTCTCCATCTGCCGGGTATAATCCACCTGATGCAAACCACCAGGATATCCCGAATGACGGTAATACTTTTTCTCTTTAATGCGAGTTGGATTGGCAGAGATCTTCTCTGCATTGATCACAACTACATGGTCACCCAAAACGACACCGGGAGTGAAGTCGGGGCGATGTTTGCCGATCAGCAATTCTGCGATTTTGGTCGCAAGGCGGCCAAGGGTTTTACCGGTGGCATCCACCAGGTACCACTCGCCGGTAACTTGTCCTTTAGGAACGTATGTTTTATCCACTTTAACAATCTCCGTTTTCAAATACATACCCTGGCCTTCTTGCCTGGGTAAACTTAATTTTTATCCTCAGCATATTTTACTTCCACCAGGGTCAATCCCCTGGCTGGGGCAAGCGCTGCGATGCCCGTGTTTCCGGTCTGCAGGCCTGTCTGAATGATACTTACAGGCACGTCAATATTGCCGACTTTGACCAGAACATACACGATGCGGCGGACCATGTGATACAAAAAGGCGTTTCCTGTGATGTAAAATTCCATCTCATTTTCGCCTGTCTTTTCCCAGGCTGCCTCCGTTATATGCCGTACGGTCGTGCCGTTCTCAGAGAGGGCCCGCCCAAAACCCCTGAAGTCGTGTTCTCCGAGCAGGCTTTCAGCAGCCTGATTCATCAATTCGATCTCCGGAGCTCGATCCAATCGCCAGGCGAAGCGGTCTCGCAGTGGGTCACGGGCAGGCTGCCAATACAGACGGTAAAGGTAACTGCGGGCAAGAGCGTCATAACGGGGGTGGAATTGGGCTCCTGTCTGCTCCAGTCTCTGAACCTGGATGTCAGTCGGCAGGTTGGCATTCAAAGCTTTGAGCAATTTCAGGTCGCTATGTTTCCAATCGAACTCGAAACTGACTACCTGAGCACTGGCATGTACACCAGTGTCCGTTCGGCCAGCTGTCAGGATGCTCCGCTCTTGCCAGCCGATAGCTCTCAGAGCATCTTCGAAGGTGCCCTGAATGCTCACTTTGTTTGCCTGCCGCTGAAAGCCGCTGTACTGCGTGCCTTCGTAAGCGAGGATAAGTTTGTAATGTGCCATGGCCTTTCAAAATTGCCCGAAAGGCGCAATTAAAACACCGCGTTTATTCCGAGACTAACTCTAAAACGACCATCTCGGCATTGTCGCCAAGCCTGGGTCCGAGTTTGAGCAAGCGGGTATAGCCACCCTTTCGGGAGGTAAAGCGCGGGGCGATATCGTCAAATAATTTCTTTACAATTTCACCGCTGGCATTTCCAAGGTAGCTTGCAGCCTGGCGCCGAGCGTTGATTTTCTGTACTTCGTCTGCCTTTTGAGCATTTTTTGCCAAAGTGATAAGCTTTTCAGCATCCGGCTGAATCGATTTGGCTTTTGCCAGTGTAGTCTGGATTTTTTCGTATTCAAAAAGTTGTTTAATCATCGTCTTGCGCATTGCGGTCCGGTGACCCATGGTGCGATTGAGACGGTATCCTTTAATCTGGTGCCGCATTACTCGTTCTCCACTTCTTCTTCCAAATAGCCTTTTTCTATCATTTTGGCTTTAAGCTCTTCCAGGCTTTTCTCTCCAAAATTGCGGATGGAGAGCATCGCGCTTTCGCCCTTATCTAACAGATCAATCACGTCGCCGACTGTGGTAATGCCTGTACGTTTCAACGAGTTGAACACACGCACACCCAGATCAAGAGCCTCAATAGGTGTCTCGATCACGTCTCTGTTCACTGTTGGAGGCTCAACTTCGATTTCTACCTGTGGTTTGGTCAGCATGTCTTCACTGGTTCCACTGATAATGCCCAACTGACGCATCAAAATGCGCGAGGATTCGATCAGGGCTTTCTCGGGTGAGATCGTGCCATCAGTCCAAATGTCCAGGGTCAGCCGGTCATAATCGGTGCTGTGCCCAACGCGGGCGCTGGTTACATCCCAATTGACACGGCGAACCGGAGAAAAGATCGCATCCACCGGCAGGACGCCGATTGCCAGGCGGTCTGATCGGTCATCAGCAGGGACATAGCCACGGCCTGATTCAACGGTCATGTCCATCTCGACCTGGGCGTCATTTTCATTAATACTGAAAAGGTAGCACTCCGGATTGATGATCTCCACCTCAGGGGGGCATTCAATGTCCGCCCCAGTGATGGTTCCTTCGCCTTTGACTTCAAGGCGAATAGTGGCAGAATCGACATTGTGTAGCCTGAAGCGCAATTCCTTGATGTTCAACATGACCTGAATGACGTCTTCCCGAACACCTTCGATGGTGCTGAATTCGTGCATCACGTCAGAAACATGGATCGATGTGACAGCCGCCCCTTCCAATGAGGAGAGCAGCACACGACGCAGGGCGTTCCCAAGGGTGACGCCAAAGCCGTGTTCCAGGGGGCTGATGGTGAACTTGCCATAGTCACGCAGCTCTTCCGAACGCTCTACTTTTGGTGATACTAATTCCATTAACTTTGTCACGGTTTACCTCTCATCAGCCTAACCACTAAGAAAGACTGCCATAAGTTTCTGATTAGCGAGAATAGTATTCAACGATCAACTGCTCGTTGAGGTTACCATCAATCTCAGAACGTTCCGGTACGCGTAACATGCGGCCCGACAGGTTATTCATATCACGAGCTAACCAGGTAGGAACCGTTCGACCCTCTGCTTCTTCCCGCAGGTGCTTGAAGAATGCATTGCTCTTGGAACTTTCTTTCACGCTGATAACGTCATCAACTCCTATCCCATAGGAAGGGATGTCTGCCCGGCGCCCGTTGACCAAAAAATGACCGTGGGTGACCAGAATGCGTGCCTGGGGGCGGCTTGCCGCGAAGCCCAGACGATAGACGACGTTGTCCAGACGTGTTTCCAAGATGGTCAGCAGGTTGGTACCCGTTTGACCACGCATGGCGTCAGCCTGAGCATAAAACCGACGGAACTGACGTTCATAGACGCCATAAACGCGGCGGGCCTTTTGTTTGGCGCGCAGCTGCTTGCCGTAATCAGATTCTCGTCTCGGGCGAGCGGCGTTCATTTTGCCGTGCATGCCCGGAGCATAGGGTCTCTTCTCAAAAGAACATTTCGGGCTGTAGCAACGTGCTCCTTTTAGGAACAGCTTTTCACCCTCACGTCGACATAATCGACAAACTGCATCTGTATATCTTGCCATAATACCTTTATCCTTTTTCTTGATTACTAAACGCGGCGTTTCTTTGGAGGCCTGCAACCGTTATGGGGCACTGGAGTCAGATCAGTAATCCTGATGACTTTCAATCCAAGTGCCTGAACGGCGCGAATGGCAGCTTCCCGACCAGGGCCAGGACCTTTGACAAACAGTTCCACTTCCTGCAAACCCATTTGTTGGGCTACTTTAATGGTCTGTTCAGTCGCCATTCGGGCGGCGAAGGGAGTGCTTTTGCGGGAACCTTTAAAGCCGGCTGTTCCGGAACTGCCCCAGCAAACAGTGTTGCCCTGCAGATCGGTCACAGTCACAATAGTGTTGTTAAAGGTTGCAAAAACATGCACCTGTCCCGTTGAAATCTGGCGTTTAACTTTGCGGGAACCTGTTGTTCGTCGCGCTGTACGTGCTTGTTTAGCCATAGTTCTTCCTCACTCAATCTTTCATCTCTGACACTCCGCTCACCAGTTGCCGCTGGGGAGAAAGGGAACCCCATCCGATGATCAGGAAAGTCAGTATATTGATCTTATTTCTTGGTTGCTCCGCGGCGGCGACCACGACCGGCTACGGTCCGTTTCGGTCCCTTGCGGGTTCGTGCGTTCGTGCGCGTATTCTGACCGCGTAGAGGCAGGTTTCGGCGGTGGCGCATGCCACGGTAACTGCCGATTTCGACCAGGCGTTTGATATTCATCTGAGTTGAACGCCGCAGGTCACCTTCGGTGGTTAAATTCTGACCGATATATTCGCGGAGTTTCGAAACTTCTTCTTCGGGCAGGTCCTTGACACGAATGTCAGGATCCACACCAGTAGCTTCCAAAATCTGGTCAGCAGTCGTCGGGCCGATACCATAGATGTACCTGAGGCCAATCTGAATGCGCTTGTTGCGCGGGAGGTCAACACCTTCTATACGTGCCATAGTTTATTACCTATCCTTGTCGCTGTTTGTGTCTTGGGTTCGTGCAAATAACGTAAAGTCTTCCTTCACGTTTAACAATTTTGCATTTGTTACAGCGTTTCTTAATTGAAGCTGATACTTTCATCAGTCATTCTCCTTCTTCTCTCCGCAAAGTTATTATTATACATGTTCGCCCTGCTCTTAGCAAGGGCTAGTTTAATATACGCGCTTATAAACTCGTCAACACCAACGGTCCGTCTTTGGTCACCGCAATGGTGTCTTCCTGGTGAGCGGTCAGCCCACCGTTCTTTGACACAACTGTCCAGCGATCCGCCAACACTTTCGTTTGACGCGTACCAACCAGAACCATTGGCTCGATCGCGATGGTCATTCCCTCGCGCAGCAAAAATCCCATCCCGCGCTGGCCATAATTAGGCAATTGCGGGTCTTCGTGCATCGCTCTGCCAACGCCGTGCCCGGTATAGGTGTGGGTGCAGTAGTAGCCTTCGCTTTCAACATACTCCTCAATCGCCGCGCCAACATCGCCGCTGTGATTGCCGGGCACCATCAGGTCTGTAGCAATTTTGAGCGCTCTGGCAGTCACATCGATCAGATGCTGTGCCTTGGGCGAGATTTCTCCCACCCCAACGGTAAAAGCGGCATCGCCTACAAAGCCTTGATAGACTGTACCGCAATCAACCGAGATAATATCGCCTTCTTTTAACTTGCGGTTGCCCGGGATGCCGTGTACCAGCACCTCGTTGATACTTGTGCAGATGCTTCCAGGAAACGGTACGCCGTTACCCGGATCATAATCTTTAAATGGCGAATAAACATCGTGTTGACGCTGGAAGCTCTCTGCCACCTCGTTCAACTCGCCAGTGGTCACACCAGGGACGATTGCGGCTTTAACCGCTTCGAGCGTCATGCGGTTCAAACGACCCGCCTCACGCATGATAGCAATCTCAGATGCTGATTTGATGTTTATTCTCGACTCAAAACCGTACATTTATGCCTTGGCTACTTTCAAGAGGTCTTGGGTGACTTTCTCGATCGATTGGGTACCATCAATTTCAACCAGGGTATCGGCATCCTGATAGTACTGGATCAATGGTGAGGTCTGTTGGTAATAAACCTCGATGCGATGAGCAACCGTCTCAGGCTTATCGTCTTCTCTTTGGTAAAGTTCGCTTCCATCAATGTCATCAAGCCACTTGATTAAAGGCGGATTGTAGAGCGCGTGGTAAACCCGACCAGACTTGCTCATCCAACGACCGCTGAGCCTTTCGACCAGGGTTTCATTGGGCACCTTGATAAAAGGAACCAGGTCTACCCGACCACCACTCTTAGCCAGTAAGGCATCCAGTGCCTTAGCCTGGTCAGGGGTACGGGGAAAGCCATCCAAAACAGCGCCCTTGAGGCAGTCTTCTCTGCTGAGGCGGTCTTCAACCATCGCAATAGTCACATCGTCGGGCACGAGCTCGCCTTTGCTCATATAGCTGGCGGCCAGTTTGCCCAGCGGGGTCTCATTGCTCAGATTCTCTCTGAATAAATCGCCGGTCGAAATATGGACCAAACCGAGTTCATTGGCGATAATCTTAGCCTGGGTGCCTTTTCCGGCTCCCGGAGGACCCAACATGACGATGTAAGTTGCTTTTTCGCTCATCTCACGCTCAACGGTTAATTAATCAGCCTGTCATCATAGCCGTGCATGCGCAGTTCTGTTTCAATCAGTTCCACCGTTTCACGGATGGTACCAACCACAATCAACAAGCCTGAGGCCTGCATCATCTGGACGCCGGCGCTGTTTTCAGGCAGGAAGAAAGCCATGATGAATGGCAAAATCGCTACCAAACCGAGGAAAAAGGCTCCCGGTAAGGTGATACGTCGCTGAACCCTGGTCAGGTAATCCTGAGTCGCTTTACCACGAACAACACCGGGGATCTGGGCGCCCTGCTTCTTGAGGTTTTCACCGTAATTCTGTTGGGCGAACAAGACGTCCGTGTAGAAATAGGCAAACGCGACCACGAGCAAAAAGAACAAAAGCGGATACCACCAGGTATCCCCGCCAAAAGCGGCATACAACCAGCCGGCGAAGTTGTTGATCCATTTAACCTGTGAGTTCAGGAAGAAGGACGAAAGGATCGCCGGGAAGGTCAGAAAACTTTGGGCAAAAATGATCGGAATCATGCCAGCCATGTTGACCATCAGCGGCAGCTGAGAGCGTACAGGCATGGACATGCGGTTGCCAATTCTGCGCCCTGGGAAGAGCACCGGAATATTCCTGCGGCCTCCCTGAACGTAAACAATCGCCAGAATTGTCAGCACAAAAACTGTCAACACCACCACAAACACCCACCAGGGCTCGTTTCCCGCGACCATACGGGCGATAGACACCGGGAAGCGAGAGACAATACCTGAAAAGATGATCAATGAAAGTCCCTGATTGCGCAGGCCAAACTCAGAAATAAGCTGACCAATCCAGATACCAAACATGGTGCCCGCGACCATGGTGATGATCGCGGTAACCGTTGGTAACAGGTTAGCGCCTGAGAAGCCCCAATTTGAAATGATGGAGCTGCCTGCAAGCATCTGGTTGAAGATGTTGATCTGACCAAAAGCGGAAAGAATGGCCATCGGGATGGTCAGGATCACTGTCCACTTTTCCATCCAGATACGACCTTCACGCGGGTCATCCTGCATCTTGCGCTCAAGCGCCGGAATAACCGGGGTGAGCAGTTGCAAAATAATCTGGGCGGTAATGTATGGATACACACCCATAGCCAGAATTGAGAACTGCGAAACCGCGCCGCCAGAGAGCAGGTCAAGCAAGTTGACCAAATTTCTGCCAGCACCGGTCATCTGCGAAAGTCCCGCCACTGCCGCGCGGTCAATTCCGGGCACCGGAATATTAGCTGCCAGCCTGTAAACAGCCAGCAAAAGTAAGGATATCAGCAGTTTGTTGCGGATATCCACTGCTTTCCATAAAAAGCGCCAGGATGATCGTTTCATAAAGTCAACTCCTCTAGCTACGAAATCTCGATAGTTTCAATGCTTCCACCAGCATCTTCAATCTTCTGGCGGGCACCCTCGGTAACCTTATGAGCTTTGAATTTCAAGGCAACTTTAAGTTCGCCGCGACCCATAATCTTGATCGGCAGGTTTTTACCTTTTTTCAAAATACCGGCAT
>CAZHXQ010000012.1:13282-31477 GCA_964536465.1 uncultured Anaerolineaceae bacterium | reverse complement strand
TTGATGGTCATCAGGTGTTCGTTTCGGGTCTTTTTTGGCGTTCCACGACTCATAATGCTCCTAAAGGTCCGCCGGGAGAGCGTTGAGTTCAGCCAACGAAAAGACCGGCCCGTCCTTGCAGATATATTTTGGTCCAAGATTGCAGCGTCCACACTTGCCGATACCGCATTTCATTCTTTTTTCCAGGGAGGTGAAGATATTTTCTGGCGAAAAACCCAGCTCTACCAAAGCCGGCAGGGTGAATTTGGTCATGATGGGAGGTCCACAAACCACAGCCACTGTGTTGGCTGGTGAGGGCGCGACTTGACGGACCACATCCGGCACATAACCAACGTGGTGCAGCCAGTTATCTTCGGGAACATCAATCGCCTGATGGATCTCCATATCTTCATCTTCGTGCCAGGCGGCGATATCATGTTTGTACATGCACAAACCGGCTGTGCGCGTACCATAGACCAGGGTCAGTTTACCGTAATCATCACGATAGTCCTGGTGGTGAACGTGTTTTGTCAGCGCGTAGAGCGTGGAAAAGGCACAACCGCCGCCGATGATGACCAAATTTTTGCCTTTCCAATCCTCGAGAGGAAAGCCGTTGCCCAATGGTCCGCGTATGCCAATGGCGTCACCAGCCTTCAGAGCGTGCAGAGCAGTGGTAACGCTTCCCATTTTTTGAATGGTGAAACGTACGAAATCGCCTTCCCAGGCGGCGTTGGCAATGCCCAATGCGGATTCACCTTTGCCTGCCACTGATAGCAGGCAAAACTGACCAGGGTTGAAGGTTTCGAAAAAGGCCTGGCAATCAGCGGCTCGGTCGAAACTCAATTCAAGTGTTTTAAGTGAACGGTCCGTTGACTCGTAATAAGCCCTCAATACGTGCATGGGGATGGGGGTGTATGGGCTATGTCCATTATGCTGCATGGCTCACCTCAAAGGGAAGAGTTTGCGCCTGGCGAAGCATGGCGCGGATGTCCAGCCCGACCGGGCAATAGCGCACGCAACGACCACAGCCGGTGCACCCAATTTGATTGACCTGGTCAATCCAGTAGACAAACTTGTGACTCAGGCGTTGACGGGTGCGTTCCACCCGCGATGGTCTGGGGTTATGCCCAGAGGCCTCAAGAGAATAAGTTCGAAACATGCATGAATCCCAGTTGCGCACACGTTCTCGGCGCTGGGTTTCGTCGACGATATCAAAACAGAAACAGGTGGGGCAGAGGAAAGTGCAAACGCCACAGCCCAGGCAGCTCTGCGAAACAGAATCCCAATACGCACTGTCGAAGTTCTGTTCCAGTTTTTCTTTGAGGTGCTCGGTTTTGAAAGCAACCTCCATCCGGTCGAAGGCTTCCTGCTGGATTTTGTGGGCCGTCTCGATCGCGCTGTCATCAGCAGGTTGCAGCGTGGTGAATAACCAGGTGCCCTTATCGGTCAAGACTTCGACCAGATAACTACCGCCGATATCTGTCAGGAGCACATCCAGCCCGGCTTTGTTGAAAGGTCCGCCACCCACTGTGGTGCAAAAACCAGTCAGGCAGGGTTCGTGACAACCAAGACCCACTGTGACCGTCTTTTCGCGTTTTTCTCTCCAGAGGGGGTCACTGTAATCTTCCTCCAGGAACGATGTATCCAACAGTTGCACCGCCTGCGCGTCGCAGGGGCGGATGGCGAAGACTACCCGCGGCTGAACTTCATTTTCTGCGTCTTTATAGCCGCCGAAGCGCGTGAATTTCACCAGGGTCTCTGTCATGGGCAGAAAAAGCGCTTTTGGGGGGATTCGGGTGTTATGCGGCTCGTTTACCAACACGGCCGTATCATCCTGAAGCGGCATGAAATGTGAAAACCGTTCTAGTTTTTGAGGTAAAAAGACGTCAAAACTCTCACGCCAGGATTGGAGCAATTCAGGCAAGGCTTGTTTTTCGAGAATAAGGTTCATGGCTGGCTCTCTCATGAGACAACAAACCGGTTTTTGTCATCCAGCGTGACTGTCGCAAAAGGCGGCTGGGTCTGAACATCCAATCCCGCTTCGAAATTGTATTTCTTTTTCATATCTTGGTTCAATTTCTCTGTCAGATAGGTCATTTTAATGTCCATCGGGCAAGCGCGTTCACAGGCACCGCAGCTGGTGCAGCGGCCAGTCTGATGAAAAGCGCGGACGATGTGCCAGCCTTGCATACCGGCTGGGGTCGCGCCGCTTTCGGTCCAACGGGGTTCGATATGATCCACAAAGCACTCTTCGCAAAAACACATTGGGCAGGCTTCCCGGCAGGCGTAACAGCGTATGCAGCGTTCGGCTTCTTTTTGAAACCAGGCGTACCTTTCCTGGGATGAAAGAGCTTCGAATTCTTCCACGGTTGTGCGGGCCAGGCTGGGGTCGCCCTCAGGTCGGGCTTCGCCGATCAGAATGTCGGCGCTCATCGGGTTGGGGTGGGCACAGCGCGAACAGCTGTCATGTAACAGGATAGCTCTTTCGAGAGCGAAGCGCCCGTTGGGCGTCTCGACTGTGACCAGATGGGTATTTTCCTCGACTGCAAGTACCGTTTCGCCAACATGTTCTACAATCTTACGCCAATCGATGATGCCTTCACAAGGAACACCGATCAGATAGAGATTATCCCTTGATTTCTGTTTTTCGATAATTAAAGCGTTGACGGAACGATTTTCGCAACCGCGCACAACCATTGCAACCTTTTTCTCTTTTGGCAAACGGGTCAGGAAGGTTGCCAGGTTGTTCTGGCAGAGTCCGCTAAAGACCAGCTGGTCAATCTCATCAGGGCTGCTGAAAAATGCGGGTTGGGGGTGCAAGGGGGTGTCGCCGGCTTTGAAGGCAACCACCACCTCGACTACTCCCTCCTGGAGCAAGCGTTTTGCTTCGGTTTTTATGGTGTCGATATCAGGCATCTGGCCCTCCCTCGGCGACTTTAACCCGTGTGACCAGGTTGCTGGCTGGTCCCAGAGCTTCTAACTCCTGCTCAAAGGAAGCCAGTTGCTTTTGGATGATGCCCCGATCCTGCAGGTCGAGCCAGACGAATCGTATACGCGCTTTGTCGTAACCGGTATAGTCGAGGAAATCGTTGAATTCTTCCAGTTGTCTGCGCGCGCCCATGTTACCGGTCTTGAAATGGCACTGTTCAGGCAAGCAGCCGCAGATCATGACGCCATCAGCACCGCCCTGCACGGCATTGAGCAGGTAGAGCGGGTTGATCCGACCGGTGCAGGGCGTCTTGGTCAGGTGGATATTTTCAGGCAAATGAAAATCTACCCATTGCTGATCAGCCTGCGAAAAAAGACACCACTGGCACTGAAACAGGGCGATTCTGGGTTTCGATGACATCACACCGCCTCACTTTCCAGCCAGGCCCATAGATTCCCGACTACATGACTGTCATTAAATTCTTCGTTCAGCCTGATCGAGGTAGATCGGCAGGCAGCAGTGCACATGCCGCAGGCCATGCACTTGCCCTGGTCGACGGATGCCACCGTGATCATTCCGCGGAAGGGGACCTTTTTCTCCATCAGCGTGATTGCTTCGTATGGGCAAACGCTCTCACAAAGGCCACAAGCCACGCAGGTGGACTCGTCCACTTTAGCAGTCTGATAGGGGTTTTGACGACCCTGGGCGACAGCCAGTTGCTTGACAGCGGTAATGACACCAGAAATATGGATTTGTTGTGGACAGGCAGGGTAACAAAGATCGCAGGCGCTGCAAAGCCAGGTGGTTTCGTCTTCGAAGGCGGTTTCTTTGAAGTTGAAAACTGCCTCACGGATCAGACGCCTGGGGTTGTAGTTTGGCTCGAGCTTTTCCTGGATCATGCACTTGCTTGTACAGGTGCCGCAAGAAAAGCACATCATCAGCATTTCGCCGCCAGGAATGGATTTGACCTGTTCAGCGAAGTTTTCGCTTATCTGAAAGTGGCTCATGAGGGCACCACCTGAGAGAGCATTTCGTGCACGATGAAATCCACCTGAATCATGGCCTCTTCGACGCCCGGGATCTCGTTTAGCTTGGTAAGTTTCTTTTCCATTTCGGGTTTGAGACGCTCAATTTCAGCCTTGAGCTCGTCTTCAGGTATGGCGTCGAGGGTGGCCTGCATCTCGTTGATCACGCGGGCATACTTGTCGCCCTCGGCAGCACTGATCCATTCCGTGCGGAAGCGGCCCGGGTTCATGCCCATACGGGCGAACATCTTGTCGAGCCTGGCGGCACGTTTAGCGCCAGAGATCTGACCGGTGATGTAGTGGCAGTCCTGGGGATGGCAGCCGGAATACAAAATCGCGCCGGCACCGAGACGGAAGGCCTCGTAAATCAGGTCAGCGTCCATCCTGGCAGAGCACATCACCCGCAAGCCGCGTTCGTTGGCGCTGTATTCAAAGTGGCTGGTTCCAGCCAGGTCAGCGCCGCCATAGGAACACCACTGGCAGCGGAAGGCCAAAATCTTCTTTTCAGGTTCGATGGCGAGTAAGGTGCGGATCTGCGAGAGCACCTGAGCGTCGGTATAGTGTAACTGGGTGATCGAGTCGTGCGGGCACTCACCCACGCAAGCGCCGCAGCCGTGACATTTAGCGGTAATGACTTCAGCGGCGAGGCCTTTCTCGTAATTGATAGCGCCGTATGGACAAGCCCGATAACAAATGCCGCAGGCCTGACCGTTCGCGCTCACACAGCGATCTGGCCAGACCACAGCCACGGTCGGCTCGATCTGCCAGGTGTCGGAGTGCAAAATACGCGAAGCGCGGGATGCTGCTGCTGACCCCTGGGCGACGCTGGCAGGAATATCCTTGGGTCCCTGACAGGCACCGGCGAAGAAAATGCCGTCGGTGGGGCTATCCATGGGTCGCAGTTTGGGGTGATACTCCATAAACCATCCGCCAGGAGACTGGGCGACGTTCAAAACTGAACTCATGTGGTCCTGGTCGGGCTGCGGGATGGCAGCCTGGTTGAGCATGACCAGGTCATACTCATGTTCAATTACACGCCCAAGCGTGATGTCTTCCGATTTTATGAAAAGTTGATGGCTGTCCGGGTCTTCCGTAATTTCGGCTGGGCGTCCTTGAATGAACTTAATCCCGGCTTCACGTGCGCGATCATAAAACTCTTCGTAACCTTTGGAGGGGGTGCGGATATCGATGTAATAGATGGAAATATCCATATCAGGCATCATCTGTTTAATCAGCAGTGCGTTTTTGATGGCGTACATACAGCAGAAATTAGAGCAAGAAGTATTGTAACGTTTGTCGCGTGAACCGACACAGTTAATGATTGCCAGTCTTTGTGGGCGTTTGCTGTCACTGGGACGCAGAAGAGCGCCATGGGTGGCACCGGCTGAGTTGTTCAGCCTTTCCATTTCCATCGCGGTGATGACATTGGGATAGCGCCCGTAACCGTACTCGGTCATGGGAGTGGGGTCAAAATGACTGAAACCGGTGGCCACCACAATCGCGCCGATGTCTTCTTCGATGTAATTATCCTGCATGCTGAAGTCGATTGCTTCCAGTGCGCCGCAGGCCTCAACACATTTGTAACAGTGAATGCAGGCATCCATATCGATGTTGTATATCAGCGGGACAGATTGGCTCATGGGAACGTAGGCCGCCTTGCGGGGTGCCAGGTTCATTTCAAAATAATTGGGCACTTCCACCGGGCATGCGACCGAGCAGGCATTGCAGCCATTACAGCGATCAGCGCGCACATATTTGGCTTTTTCTCGCAGGGTGACCTTGAAATTGCCGACAAAACCTTCGACTTTTTCGACTTCAGTGTAAGCTTTGACTTCGATCAGGGGCTGACGCGCCGCGTCAACCATTTTTGGTGCAAGAATTCATATGGAGCAGTCCATCGTTGGAAAGGTCTTGTTCAGCTGCGCCATGACCCCTCCAATCGTTGGTTCTTTCTCGACAAGCACTACCGGTATTTTCTGTTCAGCCAGATCGAGCGCGGCGTTGATACCAGCCACGCCGCCGCCGATGACCATGGCTTTTTTGGTGACTGGTACATTGATCATATCCAGGGGGGTCAAAAAGGAGGCTTTAGCAACCGCAGCCGCTGTCAGATCTTTGGCTTTTTCGAGCGCGCCCTCACGGTCATGTCCGTGAGCCCAGGTGCACTGCTCGCGAATGTTGGCCATTTCCATAAGAAAAGGGTTTAATCCGGCTTCGGCAACGCAGGCTCGGAAGGTGGGCTCGTGCATACGTACTGAGCAGGCCGAGACGACTACACGGTTAAGACCATGCTTTTTGATGTCCTCTTTGATCAGACGCTGACCGCTGTCGGCGCAGGCATACATGGTCTCTGCAGCGTGAACCACGCCGGGCAGGTTTCCAGCAAAATCGACAACCTGATCAGGTGGGATCACTCCGGCAATATTGCTGCCGCAGTGGCAGACATAGACACCGATGCGAGGTTCATCCTCAGGCATGGCCCCCACGTGTTTGGGTTTGTTCTCTTCTTCGCTCATTTAGGTTCCATAGCTTTGGAGGGGATGTCCAATGACCCAATAATCAGTTTCTTGCGGGTGCGCTGAGCGCGCTGGTCCGGAGTGGTCAGCTTGAGAGCTTCTTTAGGACACCATTTAACGCATTGGGGACCATCAGGTTCATCTTTGCACAGATCGCAGATTTCGGCCAGCGCTGTGGCAGGATTGATGGAAATGGCGCCGAAATCGCAGGCTTCAATGCACCAGGCGCAGCCGTCACATTTTGTGGGGCTGATGTCAATGATACCGGTGAGGGGGTCCTGAGTCAGGGCATCCCGCGGGCAAACGATCACGCAGGGCGCGTTTTCGCAGGTGCGGCAGGCGATGGCGGAAATGAGCACCTCATCCACGCGCACGGTGCGGATACGACTGCGGTAACTGTTGTATTCACCTGTTTTAGTAAAGGAGCACATGTACTCGCACAGTTGGCAACCCACACATAAATCGGGGTCACATTCAATATAAGCGTACTTTGAGGTACTGGTAGTTGTCATATTTCTCCTTATTAAACTCCGATTTCTTCGGCGACATCTGGCATACCCAGCTGGATCAGAAATTCCTTTGGTATCAGCCCTTCTTCGTTCCAGTTTTTGGCCTTGTAATAGAGCTGTTTCATATATTCGAGTTCTTCATCGGATACAACAACTCCCGCTCCTGGACCCATCGTCATCTTGTCGTGCTTCCAGCGCCAAGGTAGTTCATCGTCTTTTTCAGTCCAACCCTCGCGGATGTTGAAGGCTTTCTTAATGTTGGTGGCATGAATGCCGATCAGGTCGACATCATCGTAATCGTAATCCCAACCCGTGGTGGCGTTGATCAATTTTGCAATCGCTGGCCAGGCTCCGGCGCGATCTGCCTTACCGGTAAAACTTCTGCGGATGAACTTGCACAAAGGCAGCGAATCGTAAACCGCGGCGTACTCCTCAGAATCAGCGGCAACCCTTCCGCGGGTTTCGTCGACCGTCAGGCGGTTGGTCTCACCTTTGATGTCAGGGTCGTAGGCCGCTGAGCGGTTGTGACAGCCGCCACGAGTGCCGGTGGCCAGCCCGACCGCAAAGGTTTTTAGGGAGCGCGAGTCGTAACCAGCGGGCTCCAAGCCTTTGATGTGCATGGCCCACTTCCAGCTTTCACTGCCCCTCTCTTTGTCAATGGTTTGACTGGCGATTCGAACGCCTTCTGCCATCAGGTCGCCGATGCCTTCGCGGTCACGGATCATTTCAGCCAGTTTGACCGCTGAATCGCCGTCACCAAAGTAAAGGGAGAACCCTTCTGGGTGCGAAGCACAGACAAAGTCTTTATCGGTCAAAACGCCTTTTTCGTAACACTCCATGGCATAACCGATAGTTACGCCCATGGTTACTGTGTCCATACCATCATGATCGGCAATCGTGATCAGTTTGATAGCAGCGCGCATATCGTTGATGCCAAGGTTGGAGCTGTTGGCAAACAAACTTTCGTACTCAATTCCGGTCATAGCACCGGCAAACGGCCCAGTGTTGACGATTGACATTTGTTCACAAGCGATGGGGCATTGAGCACAGGCAATCACTTTGACCTTGTGATGTACGTCCAGGTATTCACCACTGACCATTTCAGCGTCCTCATAGACGCCTTCCTGGAAGTTGCGCGTTGGTAAAACGCCAGCTTTGTTTTGACTGAGCATACCTGTCGCTGTACCAAAGACGCGGTATTTTTCTGTGTCCTTGCCCTGGGCGGACTTTGAGATATCAAAAGAAAGCTGGTTCAAGGCGGCAGGGTCAAATACTTTTACTCCGTGGGTCCCGCGTACTGAAACTGCTTTGAGCTTCTTATGCCCCCAAAGCATGCCGTGACCTGTGCGTCCGGCTTGACGACCGTCGTTGGTGACGTTGGCGTAACGAACCAAATTTTCTCCACAGGGACCGATTGTGCAGGAGCGGATTTGATCATCGCCGAGTTTTTCGCGGATAGCCTCTTCGGTTTCAAAAGTACCTTTTCCAAGCAGATAGGTGGCGTCGTTAAACTGGACGCGGTTATCGTCTACGAACAACTGGGTCCATTTGTCACAACTGTTGTGCAGCACCATGCCGTCCCAGCCCGCGCGCTTAAGCGCGATGGAGAACCAACTCCCAGAGAGGCTGTCACCAATAAAGCCGGTCAGGGGGGATTTTGAGGCCAGGCCAAACTTGCCTCCAACGGGAACAGGGGTTCCTGTAAAAATGCCGTTGGCGAAACAAATCGGGTTGCCGTCATCCAGAGGGTCACAGCCCGGGACGATATTTTCCCACAGCAAGCGGGAGGCCATCGAGACACCACCGATCCAGAGTTTGTACCACTCTTCTGGTTTATTTTCGACCCAGTTTTTTTTAGTTTTTAGATCGATATGTAGAATTTTTCCACTGTATCCGTACATAATCACTCCTATCTGGAAATGAAATTAGTCGAGACATCGAGTCTGAATGCGAAATAGAATCCTCTCCGCCTGATGATAATGCGACAATTCAAAGAATTCACCTAATACAAAAGTATAACCTAAGTGTGGAAAACCGGTGTGGTTTAAAACGCAATAAAATTTATAAATGTGAAATTTCAGCCCAAATTGGACGGCTCAACTGCTCAATTAATGAGCAAATTCGTCCTGTTTTGGTATCAGAAAACAAGGCCGGTATGATGTAGATAAGATCCAGGCTGCTCTCTTGATAGAGATGACTAAGGCGGGTTACAACCCGCCTTTGTGAGATTCGGACCAAATTCGGTCTTACAGGCTGAGCTCCTGCAGTAATCTGGACAAACTCTCTTTCGCATCGCCGGCCAGCAAAACAGCCTTATTTGGGTCTGCCTCATAGAGCGGGTTGTCCACACCGGCATAACCGGGTTTATCGTCATAATTGAGCAAGATGATGTGTTTGGCGTCTTCGACATTTAAAATGGGCATGCCATAGATGGGCGTGCCGACAGCGGTGCGGGCTGCCGGGTTGACAACGTCGTTTGCCCCCACCACCAAAACCACATCGGTATGCGCGAACTGGGGGTTGATTTCGTCCATCTCGCGCAGTTTATCGTAAGGCACGTCAGCTTCAGCCAACAAGACGTTCATGTGACCGGGCATGCGGCCAGCCACAGGGTGAATGGCGTAGTCGACCGTTTTGCCCGCGCTGCTTAGTTGATCGGCGAGTTGTTTGACCAGGTTTTGAGCCTGTGAGAGCGCCATGCCGTAGCCAGGCACGATGATCACTTTTTCGGCAGTCCTCAACCAATCGGCAGTACTGCCCTGAGACGCAATACCTGTAGTTTCTGAAGGAGTTTCTGCCTGCTGCAGACCCAACAGCAGTTTTCCCAGGCTTTCTTTCGCATCGCCGGCCATCAGAATGGCCTTATTTGGGTCTGCCTGGTAGAGCGGGTTGTCCACACCAGCATAACCGGGTTTGTCGTCATAATTTAGAAAAATGACATATTTGGCGTCTTCGACGTTTAAAATGGGCATGCCATAAATGGGGGTGCCGGTAGCGGTGCGGGCTGCCGGGTTGACAACGTCGTTTGCCCCCACCACCAAAACCACATCGGTATGCGCGAACTGGGGGTTGATTTCGTCCATCTCGCGCAGTTTATCGTAAGGCACGTCAGCTTCAGCCAACAAGACGTTCATGTGACCGGGCATGCGGCCAGCCACAGGGTGAATGGCGTAGTCGACCGTTTTGCCCACGCTGCTCAGCTGATCGGCGAGTTGTTTGACCAGGGTTTGAGCCTGTGAGAGCGCCATACCGTAGCCCGGCACGATGATCACTTTATCTGCCTGGCGTAAGCGTTCGACGGGGCTCATCGCGGCGGGTACAGCAACCTCATTGTCTGGGGCAGGTTCGCTCTCAACAACCGTTTTGGTTGCCGCAGTTACTGAGGTCTTGCCCATTAAAATGTCCATTAATTTGCGATTCATCGACTTGCACATGATCTGCGTCAGAAGCAACCCCGAGGCTCCCACAATCCCACCTACAGTCACCAGCAAGATGTCCTGAATGGCCAAACCAGCAATCGCGCCAGCCACACCCGAGAGCGAGTTGAGCAGCGAAATGGTGATAGGCATATCCGCCCCACCTACACGGATAGAGAATAGGACCCCGAATGCCAGGCTGAGCAGGGTCGAAACGACGATCAAAACTGTCTGGTTGAAAGGTTGCTCAAAAAACGAAAACGAAAATAAGGGCACCGTGATCAACGAAAACAACAAGGTTACAACAGTCCAAAGCTGGTGAGATTTGAGGATGATCGGTTTTTGAGGGAAGACTTTGTGCAACTTTCCAGCGGCGACAAGGCTGCCTGAGAACGTCAGTGCTCCGACCACGATCGCCAAACCCGCTGTAATCAAGGAAAAGGAGTCAGTATTTTTGCCATTGATGATGGTGAGGATCCCGGCAATCATCGATGCCGCACCGCCAAACCCATTGAGCAGACCAACCAGTTGCGGCATCTGGATCATTTTGACATTTCGTACAATCAACAAACCGATCAGTGTGCCGATCAACATGGCAGTCCAGAGTTCGATAAGAGTGAACAACTGGTAATACCAAAGCGTCAGGACAATGGCCAGAAACATCGCGACGGAACCGATCAGATTGCCGGTGACCGCGCGTTTGACTTTGCTCATCAATGAGATTCCTGCCAGCACGGTAAGCGCCAGCAATACAGCCAGGATGGTATAAACGGTTTGTGATGGAGCAGACAGCTGGATTTGTGGATTGGAGATGATGTTGTAAACCACCATGGCTACTTGTCCTTTTCGCTGTGGAACATGGACAGCATGCGGTGGGTGACCCCGAAGCCACAGACGACATTGACCATCGCCAAGGCGATTGCGATCAAACCCAGCAGTTTGCTGCCAAAATTGATTGCCAGAGCGGTGACCACCAGGCAGCCCAGCACGGTTACGCCCGAGAAGGCATTCATGCCAGACATGAGCGGTGTGTGCAGCATGCTGGGTACGCGATTGATGACCTTGTAACCAACGAAAGCAGCAACTAAGAAAACAAGCGAAAGAATTAATTGAGTCAATTCCACGAAACCTCCAAAAATAAGCACTGTGGGGGTTGCGGGCCCCCACAGTTGGTTTACATGACCAGATTTAGTCCAGCAAAAACGCCTCCAGCGTGCCCTGGTGGACGACCTGACCACCGTAGGTGGTGAGGGCCTCGCGCACAATTTCGTCCTCCATATCTAGCTGAACCTGGCCGTCTTTCACCAGGTATTTAACCAGATTGAGCACGTTTTGTGAGAACATCCAGGTTGAACTGGTCGGCAACATACCGGGAATGTTTTTGATGCCGATGATCGTGACATGATGCTTTTCTTCCGTTGTTCCCATGGGCGTGATTTCACAGTTGCCGCCCTGGTCTATCGAGATGTCAACAATTACCGAGCCGGGTTTCATGCTTTTGACCATATCTTCAGTGATAAGGATGGGAGCCTGTTTGCCTGGAACGAGAGCGGAAAGGAAAACGATGTCTTTGTCCTTGATATTTTCAGCCAGAATGGCCCGCTCTTTGGCCAGGTTTTCAGGAGAGAGAGACTTCGCATAGCCACCTTCGCCAACCGCGTCCTCTGGGGGCACACCCAAATCCACAATTTTTGCGCCAAGTGACATGGCCTGTTCTGCCGCGTCCGGACGAATATCTGCCGCATGGACAACAGACCCTAAGCGCTTGATGGTTGCGATAGCCTGCAGTCCGCCCACTCCGGTGCCGATGACCAGCGCCTGGGTGGGTTTGATCATTCCAACAGCGGTTGCCATCATGGGCATGAAGACCGGCAGATGGTTGGCTGCCAACAGGGAGCCTTTGTAGCCAGCGCAGGCACTCATGGATGTGAGTGCGTCCATCGATTGCGCGCGGGAGATGCGAGGAATGCTGTCGAGTGTCAGGCTGATGACGCCGCGAGCCGCTAGGTTCTTCACCATTTGATGGTTGACGGGTGCCGCGGGATGGATGAAAGTAATCAGAAACTGATTCTCGTGCATCATGTCAACTTCGTGGAGATTGAGATTGCGGTTGAATTGAGGTTCCTTGACCTTGAGAATCATATCCGCGCGATCGAAAATTTCTGAAGGGTCAGCAACGATCTCTGCGCCCGCGGCGATATACTCTGGGTCGTGAAAATATGCGCCTTCACCGGCGTCCTTTTCGACCAAGACCTCAAGTCCCATGTCTTTCATGGCTTTAACGGTTTCGGGAGTGGCAGCAACACGTCGCTCACCTGGCATAATTTCTTTGGGTACACCAATAATCATCACATTCCTCCAATGGTCTGATAGTTTGCATATAATCTAACATATCTGAGAGGTCTTGAATAGATTAACACACTGTTAATTTTCTTTTGGAGGCGGTTTTTTATTGCGGTTTGAAGAAAATCCGGAATGTGCGGCATTCCGGATTTCGATTTTATGAGAATGGCTTTGGTGAAATTATCGTGAAGTACTCAGCTTGATCATCTCGCCTTTTTGGTCAAAGGTCATGCGGGCGAAATGGTTATGTTTTTGCGATTTATACTCGTACTGCTTCTTCAAGGTGACAACGTAACGCTGACTGGCTTTGAGCAGGTCGTACTGATCACGGTGCTCTGCCACCTTGGTGGGGTCAAGGGTGAAGTTAGAAAGCTGTGGGTTTATCGCGACAGTGGCATCGTCCAGACCTGGCAGGTAGTTTCTGATTACAGCCTTAATCTGCCCCAGAATCTCGCTGGGCATCTCATCAGCGGCAACCACCAGCTCTTCGGGTGAATCGCTGATAGTTTTGAGTTGCGGAGAAACAGTCGGGCGAACAGACGGTTTGGTGACTTCTTTGATGTTTCTGGCGCTCGCCAGAGGGTCGCCATAGAGCACAAACGAGAGTATGGTCTTTTGGTCTTCCCCATCCAGGTAACCCTGGTCGACAGTCATCTTCCTGGCGAGAGCCAGTTTGGCTTGCATGAGGGCATAGCCAGCCGATTGTCCATCCACAACAAATTTCCAGAAATGCCAGGCGAGCAAATCGGCAGCAATCAGCGGTTTGCTGACCGATCCGTAAGCGGTACAAGTTGATCCAATAAACGCGCGGGTACCGCTGGCCAGGAAATTGAGGGCAATCGATTCATCAACAGCCTTGTCCAGAATATGCGCGCCATAACAAGCCTCACTCAATACCATTGCCGGCGCTGAACTGGACGGGGTGAAGTTCTGTGGCAGCATAGCCACCGGGTATTCAGGCCCTTGTTCGCGGCGGGTCAGGTCTTTTTGTCCGTACCATTCCTGAGAGTCTTTTAACCCGTGCAGATTGAAGTATGCGTATTTGGGGTTACTGGGCAGTCCTGCCAGAAGGTTAGCGCTTGTTGTGGGCGGTGATGTCTTTAGCCGTTCAGGTCGGTCGATAGTGGAGAAGACCATTGATGAGGGGGATTTCCATACCTCGGCACTACAGGCCAGATTGTTTGGTCTCTGCATTTGCGATGTAAACTGGAACAAAGATCGACCGAGGACATCAAGCCAGCGGGCAAAGAGGTTGCTTTCCAATGACTTCTTGGTTTTGACTTTGACATCATATTCATTGTTCAGGAAGCGCAATTGTTCCAGCAGGTAGCCAGCATCATTACCGTGCTCATCTGGCAGGCGTCCGACTGGCCATTGCTGAATAAAATAATTCTCGTCAATCGTCGAGTAGGGGTTGTCTGAAGGTACATTGAGATCACTATCGTCCGTGGGGTTAGGCAGCAAGTGGAAAGGAACGATCTCATCGCCTCCCACTATCAGCAGCGCGCCGATCATTTCACCGCGAGTCGCCAGAACCTTATCAAGATCGGTCAGAGCCAGCTTGAGTTTCCAGGCGTCTGGCTTGCTTATGGTGCTGAGGTCAAATTCCTGACTGCTTTGGGGATCATCGGGCACAAAAACACAGCTGTTCCAACCTGGAAGGCTGACGATTTTCAGTGCCAGATCACGCATGGCATCGATCACGACAACTGCCGTGTTTTCACCATACTTTTCTACCAAATTCAGGCGCGAAGTCATCAATACATAACTTGGAAAGCGCCCGTCCGTATGGATCAGCTCTGACTTTTTGAGCTTGCTGGCGATGGTGGCAAAATCGGCTTGAATTTCTTCAATGGCCTTCAGCGCGGCGAGGGTTTTTTCGTCATGACCTGAGAAAGAGCCTTTGCTGACTGGTTCGGGTGAATCCTGAGAATGCTCAGGCGGTACGGTTGCAATATCTTTCAGGAAAAAGGAGTCGGTAGGTATTTCAGAGTAATCCAGGTTAGCGAATTCATCCTCGTCCTGCTCATCAAATACAAAAGAGGACACCTGGTTTGCCAGCGTTGGTTGGTCGTCCAGCAGCTGGCTGGCAAGCTTATTGGCTGAAGGGAGTTCAGCCGCGCCTGTGGTGATGAAATCGGAGTTAGATAAGACGTTCCAGCCCAATTCGGCCGCGACTTTTGCAGGGACCGGCAGATCCAGGAAGACTTTGAGGTCTTCAGGCCAGAGCGGTTTGAAACTGTGGTTAGGACCTAGCAGGCGGTTGACGACCTGACCGCTGGCATCGTGAGCAGCGCTCCAATGCAACCTTTCGACACCCTGCGCGTCATCACCGTGCTGCAGGTCTGCGATGGCTGCCAAGATTTTGATCTGAACGCACGATGGCCAGCGGGAAGAGTAGATGCCGCTCAAGGTCTGCAAGAGGATGTAATTGCGATTTTCGTGGATGACGCGCATATGGAAGATGGCCGGCAATGCCACCCTGGGATTGTGCGCGAGTGATTCCATCACCATTTTTTCCGCCGTGGTCAGATCACCACTTTCGTAGGCATTGCGAGCCTGGATCAAGGCGGTCAGCCAGGCAGCTTTATTCGCGGCAGCCGGGCTGCTGCGCTGAAGATAAGCCTTGGCTGCTGCAACATCCGCGTTGTTTTGACCAAACAGACGATCAAGCAGGGATACGGCTTCGATGAATTCAGGATCGTATTGGAGGATTTTCTCGAGATTGGTTGCCGCCATTTCTGTATCGCCAAGCTCTGAAAGGATGTGAGCATACATATAATTGACCAGGAGGTCGCCGGGATAGCTCGCCAGCCAGATTAAGGCAGCCTGGCGGGCAAACTGGAATTCACGATGAGTAATGGCTGTCTGCAGCAGGGTCAGAAATTTACCCCGTCGAACGATCAGAATCTCATCATTTTTGCGCGCGGAATAGGGTCTCATTTTCTTTTCGGTGCCTCCTGAAGGTTATTGACCAGGTTCAAAGCCACAATCGCGGCCAATTGCCGGCGGATGCTTTGGTCTGAAGGAGAAAGATGGGCTGCCTGGCGCAGCATGAATTCTGCATTGCGATAATCACGACTTTCTTTGTAAGCCGTGGCTGCCTGGATGTAAGGCCGAGGGTCTTTCGCGACCATATCGATCGCTCTGTGATAGGTGTCAATGGCGTTGTTTACTTCGCGCCGATCCTGGTAGGTTTGCCCCATTTCAAGATAGGCTTCGATCAAACTGGGGTCAAGTTTCAGGGCTTTGTCAAGCCGTGCCACAGCCTGGTCGAGGTTGCCTTTTATTCTGTCGATCTTCCCAAGCGCGATCAGCGTTTCAGGGTTATCGGCATCTAACGAAAGGCTGGAATTGAGGTTCGTTTCAGCTTTGTCCAGTTTTCCTGATTCAATTTGACAGGCGGCCAGTTGATTTAAAACCTGCGGGTTGGCAGGATAAGCGTCGGCAAGATTCTGAAGAGCGTTGAGGACGCCATGGGGGTTGGATCTGCTTTTGAGTTCGATCGAAAGCAAATCCCAGGGGATTGGGTCCGCAGCCACAGCCTTAGCAGCCTGGATGGTCTCCTCTACCAGGGAAAAGTTTTCCAGACCAATCTCTGCTTTGGCCTTGATCAACAAGGCGGCGGGAAGATCAGGAGATTTCTTAAGAACCTGATTGATTTCCTGAACAGCCAAATCGTAATCTTTTCTTGCTAGATGGGATTGAGCCATTGAGATAATATATTCGGGATTTTCCGGAGCCAGTTGAGCGGCTTTTTGCCAGCATTGGATCGCGATTTGGTGCTCCCCTAATCGCTGATTGATCTTCGCAAGAGAATCGAGCGCTTCCGGGTTTTCTGGGAATAGATCAGACGCCTTGCCAAAGTAATCCTTTGCGGCGTGATAATCTTTCTCAAGCAACTTTACGTCCCCCAGCAGCTGCCAGTAGTGGGCCATTTTTGGAGAGACGCGCAGTGCCGCTTCCAGGTGAGCCGCTGCTTCGGGATACTGACCGGCATCCTGGTGCATGTTGGCTGCAAAAACGTGCCAGTCTGGTTCATCGGGCCAAACTTGCAAGGCTTTCTCCATGGTCGCTGCTGCCAGTCTGGGCTGCTCTCTGGTGGCAAAAGCCTGGATGGCCAGCAAAATCGGGTGGTCTGAATTATCTTTGAGCAGCGATTGAGCGATGGCGGCGCTGTAGGCTGGGTCTGAGGGCAGGTTCATGATGGCACTTTGAAAGAGAACCTCTGCATCATCTCCAAAGGCATCCAAAATTGATTCGACGCGCTCAGGATTGACCAAAACCGACAGCACTTGAGCCGCCTGAGAGCCAGTGTTTACCAACTGGCTCATTTTGTTTTCATCGTGCCAATGTCCGCTTAGAACCGCCTGCCCGATTTTTAATTCAGACATCAACTGCGAGGGCTTCATGAAACGTCCTGCTACCGCGATTTGTTCTTCCAAAAATTCGAGCTGGTCTTGTTCTCTAAAAAGTTCCGGAGTGTGTTGTGTGATGTGCAGTAGTCTGGCGTTGTTGTGCTGGCGGAAATTGTCGCTCAGGTAAGCCGCCAAAAGACGGTTGACTATGGGATTGACCCGTACCACTGAAAGCGCGTTGGCCAGGCACTGGTTAGCAATTTGCCACTTTGCAGCTTCCCAGGCCGCGATGCCACAGGCGAGGCAGTCCCAAATCCAGTCAAAATGGCCTGAAATTATAAAGGCAGCCTGCTGTTGGCGTGTTTTTTCAACTTCAATTGCTTCCAGGGATTGATTGAGGTGTTTTTCGGCACCGTCTCGATCTCCTGATGTATGCTCTAACAAGGCATGAACTGCCAGCGTGAAGGGATTATCAGTCTGATCTGCCAGGAAGTGCTCCCAGAGCATGGCGACTCTTGGGCGGTCACGCTGAATCATTGCGTCCAGACAAAGAATTTGCACCAGCGGATAGGGATTGCTGATCGATGGAGAGCTGAGGTACTCGAGCATGCCTTCGAGTTTCTGGCTGTTTTGCAGTGTCAAAGCAAGGCTCGCCTGCAGTTCGATAAGGTCATGGTTGGTTGGATCGTGTTTTTGTGCAAGATCGGCGTGTTTTTGAGCAGCCATCAGGTCGCCAGTGGCCCTTTCCAGTTGGATGGCGCGTAAATAAAGACCTGTTTCCGAGTAAGCCGGGAAGTCTGAGGGGTTTTCCATTTGGGCTTGGTCTACAAGACATTCGTTATCGCTGCTGAATTCTAAACCTCGTACCAAAGGGTTGATGACCTCCAGTGCCGGCAAAAATTGGCGGTTGGCTGCCAGAACATCACACAGCAGAACTGCAAAACAAGGATGATTACCCAGGGATGCGGATAGCTCCTGTGTCAACTGCAAGGCAGCGGCCCCGTCGCCCAGACGGAGAATGGAATAGACCAGATTGAGAGTTTCCTGGAAATCCGGCGAAGGGTTGCCTGAGATAGCACGTTGGATGACGGCTGAAGCCTCATCGGTCAAAGATCGGAAG
>CAZHXQ010000012.1:0-13272 GCA_964536465.1 uncultured Anaerolineaceae bacterium | reverse complement strand
TGTAGGTAGAGATTGGCGACGTCCACATACTCTTCCGTCAGGATGCCTTCAAGTGAGAGCATCCGGTCCAGCGTGTTTCTGGTTTCATCCAGGTCACCCAAGCGGGCGTAAGTGCGCGCCAGGGTCAGATAGAGAGTTTTATCCTCGGGTCGTAGATGAATGGCGTCTTTGAGGATCTGGATAGCTTCTTTTTCATTACCATGATCGCTCATGAACCCGCTGAACCAGAGTATATTCTCAAGGTCAGATGGAGCTATTTGAAGGCTTGCGCGGGCGGTATTAAACGCTTCCTGTTCTAAACTGGATTTCAAATAGGCATCAGCGAGTACGTGGCGGGTCTCGAGGTCATCGGGGTTTACCAGCATGGCTTCCTGTAAAGAAGCCAGACTGATGTCGTGCATTCCCAGTTTTAAACAGGTTTTCCCAATTTGCAGCTGCAGGTGATGATAAACTCGCGGCGATTTTGCTTGTTGACCATCGAGCAATCTGAGGTAACTCTCATAAGCGAGTTCGTGATTTCCGATGGCCGCGTTTATATCGGTTGAAAGCATGGCCAGATCGTAACTCCCTCCCAGTTTGTCGTGATCGTCTGACAACGCATCCAGCAAGCCTTCCAGTTCTTTTATGTCGGCATCAGGGCGCTTGCTGGTTAATTTCAGCAGGCAGTTGGCGTAGGCGAGCAGCGTGTCTGCGCGGCGAAGAGAGTTCCAGGAAAACTGTAGTAACGTGCGGGCGCCCTTGGGGTCATCCATGGACAGGTAGGTTTGCCCTAAAACCAGGGCCAATTCCGGGTCGCTGGCGTAATCTTCTTCGAGCGGCTCAAGGATCGCCCAGGCGTCATGGGTATAGCCTTGTTTAAGTAGTGCGCCAGCAAGCGACTTGCGGACCTCCAGATTATTTGGATCGTTCTCAAAAGCCTGTTTCAGGGCGGCGATAGCATCGGTGGTCTGTTCATTTTCAAGGTAGAGGCTGCCAAGAGCGCTGAGAATCTGAGGGTCTCCGGGGAGTGCTGCCTTGGCTTTGCGCAGAGCCTGGGTGGCTTTTTCGTTTTCTCCCAACTCAGTCCAAATCTTTGCCAGAGAAAGCCAGCTGGCGGGTTTTTCGGGCGCGACTTCAGAGGCACGCTCGAGCAATTCGACCGGACGTGATTTTTGCCCCGAATTAATCAGCGCTTTACAAAGTATCACTAAAGCTTCTCCATCTAATTGATCACGCGAGAGGAAATTCTCTGTAATCGGGATGGCGATTTCGGGCTTGCCAGATTTGATGGCAATCTCCGAGTAGGTCAAAAGGTCCTCACGGGCCGGCTGATCGGTTTGGTCGATCAATTCCTGATAGATTTCAAGTGCTTTGTCTTCCTGCCTGGTTTGCAGGTAGAGTTTTGCCAAGTCTCTTTTGTTGGCCTGGTTATCTGGTTCAAATACCGACAACAGAGCCGAAGATGTGACGGCATCATCCAGGTTGGCCAGCCTTCGATTGATATTGGCGGCCAAACGAATGGTGCCCAGGTCGTTAGGGTCATCCTGCAGAGCTTTACGAACAAACTCAGCAGCCGTTTTGTATCGTTTCCGGTTGAAGGCATATTCTGCCGCTTTCAGGTTATCACTCTGAACACCAAAGCGGGACGAGGAAGTTGGCAGTGTTTTTCGCTGAAGGGCATTGTCCAGGGCAGTGTATGCTTCATCAGCGCGGTCGCGAAGTTGGGGGTAACGCAATGCCAACAAAGCATGCATATTTTCGTCTTCTCCCTGGTTCATGACATCTAAGGCGAAGTCGACTTCATCCTGGTTTACCAGGAATTCAGCGTACTGATTACGATATTCGCTGTTATTTGGTTCGAGTCGTAAAACTTCTTCCCAGGTTTTTCGGGCTTCTTCAAGATCTGAAAGTTCAAGATCCAGTGCCAACTTATGCAGGATGGCAGCCTGGTTGCGGTTGATGGCGTCAAAGGCCAGTTCCAGCGCCTGTCGGGCTTTGTCTGTTTGCCCCGCGTATTGATACAGGATAGCCAGGTGCTGATAGGTTTCGATGTGGTTGAGAGTAGGTTGGGATTCATTCTGGACTAACAGGCTGTGCGCGAGCAGTTTGGTGAAGGATGCAGACACTTTTCCCTTTAGCTGTTTCAAAACCACCGCTTTCAAGCTCAAATTAGCGCTGGCAAGAATTCTAACCAACAGATCGAATTGCTCGTTTTCCGCCAACGGCAGTTTTTTGAATACGGCGACAAGGCATTTGGCCAGGTCTGTCGGGTCAGCATCAGAACTTGTGGCGGCCAATTCTTCCAGAGCGGCTTCAAAATCAGGACACAACAGGGGTAGTATGGTCAGACTGGCAGACCAGGCCGGCAGCCTGGTTTTTTCTTCGGTCAAATATTGGCCAAGGTTCTTCCAGCTGGTTTGCTTGAGACGGTAATCGCGCAGCAGAAGGGCAAGCAAAGTGGCGTCTTTTAATGTGGCTGGTTCTAAACCCGTCATGCGCACGGTTGCAAGTGTTTTGGCTGCCTTTTCAAGCAAGCCTGTTGGAATGGGAGTGTGGAGATTGGTAAGGTCCTGGTCGACCAGGCTCTCATCCAGGTAGAACAACGAAATCATGGCTGGGTGCCAGAATTCGAGTTTATTACCTGCGATTTCAAACCATCTCGCTGGCAGTTCGTTCAGGTCAAGCTCGCGCCATAACAACGCGTTTTCGCGGTAAGCCTCGAGCAGTTGTCTGACAGTGGTTTGCTTAAACCGTGAATTGAGCTCTTTCAACAGCCAATCAATAGCCATAATTCATCCTTTCTTATGCTGAAATTACGGCAGAGGTCCGGTGAAGGGTTTGACAAAATAATATGCTCCCGCAAAAAGAACCAGACTGAGAAATACCAGGAAGATGCCGATACCGGTGGTAGATTTTGCCAGGTCGTTCAAAGAACCGATCAGTAGCGAGGCATTGCCAACCAGACCAGAGACCCCCTCAGTAATGCCCTTATCGGCGAGCTTGGTAGTCGCGTCGGCTATTGTCTGGATGTTGCGATTCATGGCCTGTCTTGCCAGGATAAAGATGCTCAGAACCAGGCAAACAATGCCCATGGCAAAAAGCATGACGGATACGATCAGAACAATTTGATTCCCGCTATCAAACATAAAAAACCTCCATACAGATTCCTGTTAGAGGTTATGTTGCAAATACTATGCCAGCGGTAGGGGTTGCTGCCCGAACGGCGCCATCGGGCTAACGAGGTCGAGAGGCAGGTGACCGAGGTCGAGGGCGGCTTCGTCGCAGAGCAAGACGGCTCTTTCAAGCGCGTTGCGCAGCTCGCGGATGTTTCCGGGCCAGCTGTAGTTCATCAATGCTTCCATGGCTTTGGGTGTGACGTCGAGGATGTTCTTGCCCATGCTCATATTAAAGTATTGTAAGTAATAGCCGACTAAATCCGGGATGTCGATTTTTCTTTCGGAGAGAGAGGGCAAGTCCAGGTCGACTACTTTAAGGCGATAGTAGAGGTCCTCGCGAAACTCGTATTTGGCAATCATCTCCTTGAGGTTGCGGTTTGAGGCAGCCACGACCTGAACGTCCACACTGATCAGTGTCTTTCCGCCTACCCTGCGGAAGGTGCGTTCTTCCAGCGCGCGAAGAAATTTTGCCTGCAGTTCAATGGGCATGGAAGATATCTCATCCAGGAAGAGTACACCATCGTCCGCGATCTCCATCAACCCATTGCGCCGCTGTGTCGCGCCGGTGAAAGCGCCAGCTTCGTGACCAAACAGTTCCGATTCAAACATGGTCGCCTGGATTGCAGGGCAGTTTACATCAATGAAGGGTTTGTTTGATCTGGGTCCGCTTTCGTGAATATATCTTGCCAGGACTTCCTTGCCAGTGCCGGTTGGACCGGTAATAAGCGATGAAACAGAGGCTTCTGCTGCCCGGTGAGCCAGTTCGACGAGCGTTTTCATGCGCGGGGTCTTGCCGACAATAAATTTATCCAAGCTGGCCTTACCTCTCAAATGGTTTAACTCGCGCCGCATGGCAACCACTTCTGAGGCACGTTTGACCGATTTGCCCAACTCCAGCAGGTCGAGCGGCTTTTCCATAAAATCCTGGGCGCCGTTTTTCATCGCCTCCACAGCCATGCCAACTTCACCGTGAGCGGTCATGATGATGACCTGAGGTTTTCGGGGCTGGCGTGCGGTCTCAGCCAATAAGTTAGGCCCGTAGCCATCCGGAAGTTGAACATCGAGGATGACGATATCTGTACCATCCTGACTTAGAATTTCGCGGGCTTCTGTGAGCGTGGCTGCTTCCTGCACTTCGTAATTCTCAGTTCTGAGAAACTCAGAAACAACCATGCGAGCGGTTTCTTCATCATCGACGACAAGGATTGATGCGGTCATAATTTCCCTTCTTATGCTCTCGGTAGAAGCACGTGAAAAACACTGCCTCCAGGAACGCTTTCCACATAAATATTGCCCTCGTGGGCGGTGACGATCCGCTTTGTGATCGCCAATCCGAGCCCGGTTCCGCTTGTCTTGGTAGTCAAAAAGGGCTCAAAAATGTGCTCAACCAGATCTTCTGGAATTCCAGGGCCGGAGTCGGCGATAATTATCTCACACTGTGGTGGAACAATGGCTGTGGATGCCTGTTTTATTTTGACATTAAGACTCCCGCCGGTGTCTTCCATGGCCTGAATCGCATTGCTGATCAAATTGACGAAAACATGTTCGATTGCCCGCGGGTCGACTTTAACCAGCAGCCTTTCAGTAGGAGCGCTGAAATTGTAAGTGACATTTAACCTGTTCATGCGCGGCGCCCAGCGATCAAGGATCGAGGGGATCATCTCAGCCAGGTCATAAGGTCGGATCTGGTACTCGATCGGTTTGGAGAATGTTAGTGTCGATTTGACCAGGTGGGTCACGCGGGCACAATCGTTCTGCAGTCTCTCAATCAGATTGGCATAAGGCGCGTCGGGAGCCATTTTCATGCCGATCAACTGCAGTCCGGTTGAGATGCTGTTGATCGGGTTTTTCACCTCGTGAGCGAAAATGGCCGAAACCTCGCCTAAGAATGCCCGCTGTTCCAAATGCTTGGAATGGACGCGGATTTTTTCGCTCTGACTCAAGTCACGCAAGATCAGGACGATACTGCGTACCTGCCCATCTTCCGTCACCGGCAGACATAAAACCTGGGCTGGGAAACTGGCTCCCAGGCGGGTGTTAAGGTTGAGATTATCACCCACCAGGGTGGGGATGCCCTGCTGTGCGTTTTTATAGAGGGTCGAGAGCGTCTCGTTGCCGATCAGCACCATCTCAGCCCGTTGTTGAAACACTTCTTTGCTGGCATACCCCAGCATCGACTCTGCCGCCGGGTTGAGTTCAGCGATGCGCAGGTCCGGGCTGAGCACGATGACACCTTCTTCAAGATTGTCAGCCACGGTTTGCTGGATTCGGGCGAGCCGGCGTATATTGCGCATAGCCATCTTAGCATGCTCCAGTGTGGTCAGGTTTTTTAGCGCAGAACTGGCATGCATGCCCAGGAGAGTCAGGTACCGCAGGGTTTCGTTGTCAGGAACCAGCCCGAAGCCGCCAGCCAGGATCAGCCCCTGCAGATTGGTGTTGACTGTGAGCGGAATGCTGAATAAATACTTTGCTCCCAGTTCCTGGGCAATTTCCTCAAAGTTCGACAACGTAGGTTTGCCCTCCCGCCACAAGACGGCCCCATCTAATTTATCCTGGCTTTCGAGGCTGGTTTTTTTGGTAAAGTGTTGGGCGACATCAGAATTGTGATCCTGGGTGAGAATCAGGCTTTCTTTGTTTTGGCGATAAACCAGGACAAAATCAGGTTTGCTGGTTGCGGTGATAATCCTGACAGCTGTTTGATAAAGCAGTGTCACGGTGGGCTGCCAGGCAAGCTCGGCCAACAGTCTCAGGTTATCGTAACGGTGCTCCTGATCGAGCAGGTCCTGGCGAAAGAAGTTTTGCTCTCTCAATGCTGAGAAAACCAGCACGACGACCTGGTTGGTAGGGCTGAGGGAATGGATTCTCAATAGAACCGGAAGAATCTCACCGCTTGAGACTTGAAACTGGATTTGCCTGGCTTGATTCTGGCTGGGGTTGGTATCCGTTTCACCGGGGATGACAGCGGAAAGGCTCATCTGCCGCAGGTCTGTTTTTGAATAGCCGCTCAAATCCAGGAAAGACTGATTAGCCATGACAATCTGGTCTGCAGTCCGCAGATACACCACAGCAGCATCGGCAATCAGATCGATCAGACCAGACTGGCTTAAGAGTTGAAGCTCACCTGCAAAAGCCGCATCACGTGAATAACTCTGGGAAGATCGGTCCACGGTTCAACCTTGCGTGCTTTTGGAACTGGCACGCAGATGCGCTGGCAAAATGCCTTCCATGGAACGGTATTTGGCAACAGTCCTGCGCGCGATGGAAACCCCTTCTTCCTCAAGCTTTTCTTTGATTTCCGAATCGCTCATTGGCTGCGTTTCCTCTTCAATCATTTCCTTGATGACGGTGCGGAGGGCGAGGCTGCGGTCGAAAAAAATGGACATAGGGACAATTTTTTTATTGGGCAACTGGATAGTTTTGTCAGAGACAGCCCGCGAGATGGTCGATTCATGCAAACCCAGCCCTTCAGCGATTCTGGCTCTGGTAAGTGAGACCATGTTTTTATCCCCGCCAATGATATAACCTCGCTGGATTACCACCAGTTTTTCCATCAACAGTTTGATAGCATTCGATCGCTGTTGAATGCATTTAATTAACAGCGAGGCTTTTTCTATATCCGCTTTCCACTGATCGGCGTGTTCCGAATCGACACTTTTTGCTGATTCTTTAAACAATTGGTTAACTTTGAGGGTGCCACGAACCGGTAGAATTATTTCCACGACCAGAGGGTTGTCTGGTTTGTCATTCAGGTAATAAATGAGCACGTCTGGTTGGTGAAAAACCTCTGAACCGCTGGCGTTGGGGTTGCGGACGTCGCCCCAATGTGACCTGCCTGGGAAGGGGTTGAGGTTCTCGCTGATAAAGTTTGCGACCAGCTGGATCTGTTGGCTGCTCGATTTCAATGCCCGCGCGATCTCGGCAAAATGGTGCTGACTGAGTTTGGGCAGGTAATCTGAGATCACCTCTTTTGTCAGCGCTGGGATTTCAACCCGTTCGGCAAGACTGTCGATCTGCGCAAGCATGGCTTCAGCCGGGTTTGACGAACAGACTCCAACGGGGTCACAGCGTTTCAGCAATTCGATGATTGCCTGAACCTCGCCTGGCAGGCGGTGATGGTAACGGGCAACTTCAATAGGCGTGATTGTCAGGAAACCGTCCTCATTGAGGTGATTGAGGATGTAGGCAGCCATCAGGCGGTCTTCAACTTTCAAATCGGATGCTGCTTGTTTGAGGACATAAGAGGGCAGGTCGACCATTTCTGAGGCGTACGGCTCATCCAGAATCTCGCTGGTTGTGCTGCCACTGCCCGTGTAAAAGTCTTCACGCGGCGAAATAAAAACAATAGGCTCGTCTGAATTTATATTTTTAGGTTGACTGCAGATTGGGCAGGGTCCTGTAGGCGGGAGCAGCCGCTTGCACATCGGACAGCGGCGTTCCTCGACCAGTTCGAGCGCGGGATTCGAAGCCAGTTCAGAGTCGATTTTTTGCTGCAGTTCAATCGCCGTCAGACTGAGCAGCGTCATGGTCTGGGCCAGATGGGCGGATGTCTGGGTGGTGGTTTGCTGCCATTGGCTTTGGAACATCGTTACCTCTTGTGAGCAAGGGCTGTGAATCGCAGGAGCAACCCCTATTGCAAGAATTATACCCGAAGAATTGAGCTTGCCATGTGAACGAAGAGTGCTGTTTACGAATCTTGAGGCGTTTGAAATCTAAACGCTGATTGACTATGCATACCACGAGGAACCTTAAAGTCCCCTCATGGCAATAAAAGCATCTAATCAGGGTTTATTGTGTCCATAAAACTTAAAAAAACTACAATTCTTTTTTCCTCGCTTATAATTGAAAGAAAAAGGAGCAAGCTTATCACCCGTTATGAAACAACCATCAAAAACTGTTGCTACGTTGAAACCATATTTCTTTGCCGGTTTGAAAACTGTGATCGCTGACCTTCAGTCCCAGGGGGTCGACGTGATCCGTCTGGATATGGGCTCACCCGATCTCCCTCCGGCCAGTTTTATCATTGATAAATTGATTGAATCAGCGAAGAATCCAAAAAAGCATGGTTATTCACCTGCAGGTGGGTCACCTGGCTTTCTAAACGCCGTCAGCACTTACTATAAGCGCCGCTTTGACGTGGATATCGACCCAAAAACGGAAGCGCTGGCATTGATTGGCTCCAAAGAAGGTCTTTTTAACCTGAACCACACCATGCTCAACCCTGGTGACATGGTTTTGTTGCCGGATCCTTACTACCCGGTCTACCTCTCAGGGGCGCAGCTGGCAGACGCGCGTTATCACTTCATGCCGTTGACCAAAGACAATAACTTCCTGGTGGATTTTGAAGCCATTCCCGAAGACGTCGCCCGCGAGGCGAAAATTATGTGGCTCAATTATCCCAATAACCCAACCGGAGCTGTCGCTGACCTTGATTTTTTCAAGCGGGCAGTTGAATTTGCCAGCAAGTATGACACCTTGATCGCGCACGACGCGCCCTATTGCGACCTCTGTTTCAACGGGTATGAAGCGCCAAGCATAATGGAAGTCGAAGGCGCAAAAGATGTGGCAGTCGAGTTCAACTCTCTCTCCAAAACCTACAACATGGCAGGCTGGCGGATCGGTATGGCAGTGGGAAACAAAGAAGCCATTCGTCTGCTGGCAAATTATAAGAGCCAGATTGACTCATCGATTTTCATGCCCATTTTGGATGCGGGTCAGGCCGCGCTGACCGCTGACCAGAGTTGGTTAGTTGATCGCAACAAGATTTATGAACAGCGGCGAGACGTGGTTTATAACGGTCTGAAAGACTGCGGTTTCGAAGTCGATTTACCAAAAGCCGCCCTCTATCTTTGGGCCAAATTACCCCCGAAATTTGACGATCCGATTAAATTCTGTGCTGACTTGCTAAACGATACAGGCGTCAGCATGACGCCTGGGGTGGTTTATGGGCCCAGCGGTTCAGACTACGTTCGGATCTCGATTGTTATCCCAACGCATCGCATTAAAGAAGCGATTGGCCGCATGCAGGCATGGATCGCGAAACAGTAAGCACTGGAACTTACCAAACTGTGACATTATTAACTGAACAAAATCACGAAACCGCAATTATGGTGGGTGTCCGCATTGGGCATGAAACCCACGTGGGCCTGACACTGGATGAAAGCATGCTGGAACTGGAGATGCTGGCTGAAACCGCCGGCATCGACGTGCTGGGATCGCTCACTCAGAATCTTACCCGCCCAAACTCCCGCACCTATCTTGGCAAAGGTAAAGTGGAGGAACTTAAGCTGCTTGCCGAAGAGCTAAATGTGGACACAATCCTGTTTGACGACGAGCTTTCCCCACGGCACCAGAGAGAACTTGAAAAAGAGTTTACTCAAGACATCAAGATTTTGGACAGGACCGCGCTGATCCTGGATATTTTCGCGCAACATGCCGACACCCGTGAAGGCCAGCTTCAGGTTGAATTGGCGCAGTACAAATATCGCCTGCCTCGGCTCACCCGGGCATGGACGCACCTCGCCAGGCAAACTGGCGGTGCCTCAGGCCGCAGCGGCGGCGTTGGCGGTGTGGGTTTACGCGGACCTGGTGAAATGCAGCTCGAAGTTGACCGCCGGGAAATTAACAAGAAAATCGATAAATTAGAAGAGGATCTGGAGAAAGTACGCCAACACCGCGAACGTTATCGCAGGCAGCGCCGCAAGACCAATATTCCGGTGGTTGCTTTGGTTGGGTATACCAATGCAGGTAAATCGACCCTGCTCAACGCGCTGACAGAGTCAGATCTCTATGTGGCCGCTCAGCTGTTCGCCACCCTCGACCCTACCACCAGGCAACTCGAATTGCCGACCGGCGAAACGGTCTTGCTTACCGATACGGTCGGGTTCATCCAGAAACTGCCAACCGACTTGGTGGCAGCCTTTAGGGCGACCCTCGAAGAAATTGCGGAAGCCAATCTGCTGCTTCATGTGATTGATGGCTCACACGAAAACGCCGACTCTCAGCGGAGGACAGTCTTAGAAACGCTGGAAGAAATTGGCGCCGGCGAAGTCCCTCTCTTGAATGTGTACAATAAAATTGACCTTTTGGATGATGAAAGTCTGCGGGAACTTAAAGAATCGGCTGATCCTTTAGCCCTGTTTATCAGCGCTAAAGAAGGGATCGGTTTCGAGCAGCTGACTGCCGCTATTTCTGCCGGTGTCAACCAGGGGTTTGAACGCGTGGTAGTCTTGTTGCCCCACGATGCTGGTAGGCTGGTTTCGCTGTTTCATGAAAAAGGACATGTTGAGACACTGGAGCACGTCGAGGCGGGTGTGCGCATAACCGGATTGCTGCCGCTGGCATTGTTTTCATTTTTTGAGGAGTACATTGAATGAGAAGCTGATATTGCAATAGTCTATCAGCAATGTTAGCAGGGTAGTGAGTTGAAGCATAAAAAAACCGGGTGTTTAACCCGGTTCTGTTTTAAAAGGATATGGGATAAATCAGTCTTCTTTGCTGACAGAAATAACCTCACGACCCTGGTAGTATCCGCATTTTGGGCAGACACGATGGGGGAGACGAGGCGCGCCACAATTGGGGCAGTTCACGCTGGCACTGGCTTTAAGGTGGTCATGCGCGCGTCTGCGGTCACGGCGTCCTGGGCTAATTTTTCTCTTTGGTAAAGGTGTCATCTTACACTCCTAACTTGCACTCATATTAATTAACCTTATCATTTTACTCACCTTCGCAATAAAAAGCAAGGTCAATAAATAGATTATACAGTCTCTGACGGCAGCTGAGCACGTATGAACCTCCGTCATAGATATTCAACCTACCGAATCGTTTATGTGGACTTCACATCAGTTCAACGATTTTGGCATGATGACCCTTATTCCTGTCAAATTCGATCTCGAGTTGGCCTGATTCGTTTGTATAATTGAGACATGGATACAAAAAACAGGAAGCTGGTTCTCATTCGAGGTGGGGGTGATCTGGCCAGCGGAGTTGGCGGAATCTTACATAGAAACGGTTGGCAATTGGTTATTTGTGAACTTCCCGAACCAATAGTAGTGCGCAGAAAGGTCGCTTTCGCGGAAACAGTCTGGGAAGGACTATACCAGGTAGAAGAAATCCAGTCAGTTCTGGTCGAGACTGATCAAGAGGTTGAGCCTGCCTTGCTAGCAGACAAGATCGCAGTGGTAGTTGACCCCGAAATGAAAATTGCTGATCGGTTCGATTTTAAGGCGATAGTGGACGCGCGAATGCTTAAGACGTTTCAGACGCCAGTAACAACTGGCGGTGTGCCCGTGATTGGTCTGGGACCAGGTTTTATTGCCGGGGAAAATTGTCTGGTTGTGGTTGAGACCAAGCGGGGAACGAGCCTGGGGAAAATCATCTGGGATGGCGCAGCACAGCCAAACACCGGCACACCAGGCATAGTCGAAGGACGTGGGTTGGAAAGAGTCTTGTATACACCTTGCGATGGGGTTGTGCGACCCTGCGTCGAGATCGGCGATCTGGTAAGCCAGGGTCAGGTGTTGGCCGTGGTGGGCGAAAGCGCAGTTGTGGCGCCATTCGACGGGCTTGTGCGTGGGATGCTCAGACCGGGGATCAGGGTAAGAGCTCACACCAAACTGGGGGATGTCGACCCGCGACGGGAACCGGGCCTGGAAAGCAAGATTTCTGACAAGGCTTTGATCATCGGGCGGAGTGTTTTGAAAGTTATCGAAAGCCTGTCATGACCCAGGCAATAATCGCAGAAATACAACAACACCTTCCGCAAGAGAAGGGGAAAGTCATTGCCATCGTCGGGGCGGGTGGGAAAACCAGCCTGATGCGATATCTGGCTGTAAACCTGCCCGGAATGGTGATTTGCACGACCTCGACGAAGATATTTGCCAAGGAGGCTGCCTTTTTTGATCAAGATCTGATTTGGGAGAAAGGTGAACCCGCTATGCCTGAACTCCCTGCTCAATTTAAAAACCTGCTGATTACCAACGCCGCGTTCGAATCAGGCAGCGGAAGGAAATTAGAAGGATTGAACCAGGAACAATTAGCGCTATTGAACCAAGTCAGTGAAGCAAGGCAAGTCCCGCTGATCATCGAGGCGGATGGCGCTAAAAAGCGAGCACTTAAGGCACCAGAAGCATGGGAACCCCTTATACCGGAATTTACAGACCTGGTTATGTACGTGCTCGGGCTGGCCGTCCTGGATAAGCCCCTGACGGAAGAGATTGTTTTCCGAAGCCAGCTTTATGCCAGGCTGACGGGTGTAGAAATAGGTGAGCCAGTGGATTTGAAATCCATTTTGGAGTATCTTAAGCACCCCTCGGGCGGTCAGAAAGGAATTCCAGCCCAGGCCAAACAGATTGCTGTTTTTAATCTTGCCGGTATTGCTGAGCCTGGTCAAGTGGATCTTGAGCTGATCTGGAGTGAGTTGATTGGTGTTTATGACAATATCCTTTACACCGAGATTAGCAATGGAAAGCTTTGGGAAGTTCCGGATGCGGGCGGATAGGCATAATAAACCTCCTCTATCGGTTATGATTAAGCCCGATACGAGTGTACTCAAATGCAAAAGATATTAAACAAATATTACAAGATCTTTCAATTGGAAGCCAGCCAGGGTTACGAAAACAAAGCAGTCATGGGCGGGCTGCAAGCGCTGGGAAAAACGTGGCCCTCCGAAGCCCGGGAAAACGGCGTCCCTGAAAGCCTGATTCCTGTCATCAGCTCGCTATTGAGCCAATATGCAGAAATTGAACCCGAGAATCGCCGCAAAGCCCTGCTCGAAATTGGAGACCTGCTTTCAATCCCCGATCTTCAATCCTTACCAAAATATGAACAGACCGGAATCTCAACCATATTTGATAATCAGCCCGCCAGATCTTCCAGACAGGCTACGACGCGCCAAAGCAGAGACAAGGAGATTGCCGCCCAGCCAGAAGAACAGGTGGTGCGGTCGAAAGTCAACATCCGTTTACGCGAAATCGCCAACAAACCAATGGACGATGAAGCCCATGGGTTGGAAGCACCGGTCAGCGTTATTCGGGGGGTTGGCGAAAAGCAGGCTGCTCACCTGGTGAAACTGGGAATAGATAAAATCAAAGATCTGCTCTATTTATTCCCACGCAGATAC
>CAZHXQ010000011.1:0-34422 GCA_964536465.1 uncultured Anaerolineaceae bacterium | reverse complement strand
AGGCGAAACAGACGTCTTTAAATTCGACTTTGCCCGCAATGACCGCAGCGTGACCTTCCGTATTCTCATCCAGAATGTTTTCGGTGTTCATCAGGTTTAATAAGCGCCTTGCGCCAGCCAATCCAGAAGAGATCATTGAATAAGAGCGGATTGAGGTATTGGTGGGAAAGCCCAGCATTGACAGCGCGCTGAAATAAGTCACCACAGACCCGAGTTCGATCTGCCCCTGGCGGGCGAGGATTAATGCGTGTAGCAAACCGAAACCCAAAGCCAGGGCCAGCAGCAGCAGCGGAAGAAAGCGTGCTTCGATGTCTCCCTGCTTGATCATTGCGTCGCGGTAGGCTTGCGTGTTTTTTCTGAAAAGAGCGATCTCATTTTCTTCTTGTGCAGCGGCTTTGACGGTTTCGACTCCGTCGATATCCTCGGTTAGACGGCTGTTCATTTTACCAAAGCTGGAACGAATCTCGGTGGTCACCGGCTTAAGAATTCTCAGGTAATGCCATATCGAGATGAAATAAGCGATGATGAAGACCACAGGTGTGATCAACAGTGCTGGATGAATCGAGGCACCGATGGTGAGGGGGATGAAGAGAAAGTTCAGCGAGCCAAAAACCATGTTGATGCCCGGGCTGAAGATGTAATTGACTTCACGGATATCATTCGTGGCTCTGGCCATCAGGTCGCCGATAGACTGCAGACTGTGAAAAGTCATACTCTTGCCAAGCAGGCTGATATAAAACTCCTCGCGTACATCCCTTTCGATCATTTGGGCGGTGACTTCGAAGCCAAAATTGCGCATGAACTGCATCAATCCCCGCACTGTCTGAGTGATCCCTATCATGACTGCGCTTCGCAAAAAGAGGTCAATGGAAGGGGAGCCAGAAGTGAGGTTATTGAAGACCCGTCCGAATTCGATGGCGGGAACTGATGCCAGGGCCGCGTTGCCGATGGCGCCAATCAAGGCCAGCAGGAAAATTGGCCAGTGGTGCAGGGCATGACCTGAAACCCATTTGATCGGGCTGGACCGATTGGTTTTATATTTGAAGGGGATTGAGAATTCACTGATCGTCATAGTTTGTTTTTTTGTAGGTTCAATTGTACCGCATCGGAGTAAATTCCGACCTGTTCGTGCAAGTTGTGGCACTTTGTGCGATGATTGATCTTATCGAAGTGGCGATTTCCCATTGTTTGGGGTCTGCGACCAGAGCACGACTCAAAATCAAGGAGGAGAGAGAGCCATAGAGATCGCATTGTAGTGGCTCAGTTGGTCAGGGTTGTGGCTGTATTTGAGGTGAAATAATCTTGCTTGACGCTTATTATGGGCGGGCTTATAATGGAATTGACGGATTAATGATATTAATCAGATTAATAAAATGAAACAGTCAAATCTTTCGCTTCTGTCTTACCTGGCAATCAGCGCCAAAGAGGGTAAAAGCATCCCCAGTATTGCACAATTGAGCAACGACCTTGGCCTCAGCACAGCCTCACTGCGCGAACAGCTTGAAGTAGCGCGGCAGCTGGAGTTTGTTGAAGTCAAAACCAGAACCGGCATCCAGACCAGTTCGTTTTCTGCCGCGCCGGCGATTTGCCTGGCTTATCGTTATGGGCTGGAACTGGAACCGGATCTGATTTGGGATATTATCTCGGTACGTCAACATCTTGAGCTCTCCTATTGGCAAGAAGCCGTCGTGCACCTGACCACAAAGGATGTGCAATATCTAAGCGAATTGATCGAATCCGCTTTCTCGAAAATCAGCAGTCAGCCGGTGGTTATTCCAATAGAAGAGCATAAAGAGTTTCACCTGTCTATCTACAGGTCGCTTGATAATTGTTTTCTGAACGGACTGCTGGAGGCCTACTGGCAAATTTACCAGGAAACTGAAGTTCGGGTTTACTCTGATAAGACCTACCTGGAAAGTATCTGGGCTTATCATCGCAAGATCCAGCAGGCAATTGCCGCGAAAGAATATGATCTGGGTTATCAGGCGCTGATGACTCACTTCGAAATTGTCAGAACTCAAAGAAAAGCTGAACTAAAGCAAAGGTTTGAGTAAAGGAGAGCATCTTTAATGATTGAGGTCAACCAAATTTCTTATGAAGGGGACGGACCGATCGTCAATGAGTTTTGCATCACCATCTGCACGGTGAACGGTTCTGGCAGTGCCACTGCCAATCACATCCTCTACCGCACTTTTTTCCATTTGGGCATTCCAACATCGGGAAAAAACATTTTTCCCTCCAACATCAAAGGTCTGCCCACCTGGTTTGTCATCCGGGTATCCGAAAAGGGGCATACTGGCAGGCAGCCCCATGACGATCTGGTTGTGGCGATGAATCAGGTGACTTTTGAGAAAGATATGCAATATCTGCCCAGCGGTGGGGTTGTTTTTTATGCTGACCACCTCAGCATGCCTGAGGACGCGCGTGATGACCTGATCTATTACCCCATGCCAATCAAGACTCTGATGAAAGGCAGCGACGTTCCTCGCAAACTGCAGGCCTTTATGGAAAATATGCTCTTTGTGGGTATTGTAGGACAAATCCTGAAAATTCCCCTCGATGCTTTACACTCGACCGTTTACAGCCATTTTTCTTCAAAACCAACCATTGCTGAATCCAATTTCTCAATGATCAAGACTGGTTACGACTATGCCGCTGCAAATCTCGAGAAGAAAGACCGGTTTGAGATAAAACAGCTGCCTCCATTGAGCGACTACATCCTCACCGATGGGAACAACGCGGGTGGTCTGGGTTCATTGTTTGGTGGGGCCCAGTTTTGCTCCTGGTATCCGATCACACCGGCCACCAGTCTGGTGGAGGCGATGATCGACCAGGTCGACACGCTGCGCATCGATCCGGTTACCGGTAAGAAAACCTGTGTGATTCTGCAGGTTGAAGATGAGCTGGCTGCCATGGGGGTCGCCATCGGCGCAGGTTGGGGTGGTTTGCGATCGCTGACAGCGACCTCAGGTCCGGGCATCAGTTTGATGACTGAGAATATCGGTTTGGCATACTTCACAGAAACCCCTGTGGTTATCTGGGATGTGCAGAGGGTTGGCCCCAGCACGGGCCTGCCGACCCGCACCGCTCAAGGCGATCTCTCCATGCTTTATTATCTGGGGCATGGTGACACCAGCCACATTATTCTCATCCCTGGCACGGTCACTGAATGCTTTGAATTTGGATGGCGTTCGCTGGATCTGGCTGAACGGTTTCAGACGCCAATTTTCGTTTTGACTGATCTCGATCTGGGCATGAACCAGTGGGTGACCAGGAAATTCGAGTATCCTGACAGACCCATCGACCGCGGGCGCATCATCTGGGAGGATGAACTGGAAAAAATTAAAGATTGGGGGCGCTTTAAGGACATTGAAGGCGACGGAATTCCCTATCGCACGGTAATGGGCAACCAGCACCCCCGGGCAGCATATTTCACCCGTGGGACGGGGCATAACGAATATGGTAATTACAGTGAAGACCCGGAGAATTGGTCGAAGATGCTTATGAGAATCGGGAAAAAGCTGGAGAACGCGATCACCCAGCTTCCGGGTCCGGTTTTCCGGGGCTCAAAAGAGCACGATGTGGAAATTGGCATAATCGGCATGGGCTCGACCGACGATGCGCTGCGGGAAACACAGGACAAATTGGCAGATCTGGACATCCATGTCGACTACATGCGCGTACGATCGCTGCCTACTGACCCAGCTGTGAGGGAGTTCATTGCCAGCCATACGCGCAATTACGTATTGGAATTAAACCGTGACGGGCAGCTCTGGCAAATATTATCGCTGGAGATTTCTGAATACTCGCAAAAAATGATTTCGATTACCGACATCGGTGGCATGCCGATGACCGCGACCTGGGCGGTCGAGAATATCGTTAACCAGGAACGCAAGGAAGGCAAACGTGGAAACTGAAGCAAGATCTGTTGAACTAAATCTCTGTGGTTTAGCCCTGGGTGACTATAAGGGCAAGCCTTCAACGCTATGCCCGGGTTGTGGACACAATTCCATCTCAGCTCAGGTACAAAACGCGGTTTGGGAGTTGGGGCTTCCACCAGAAAAATACGTAAAGATAAGCGGGATTGGTTGTTCCAGCAAAAGCCCAAACTACTTTCTTGACCGTTCGTTCGGCTTTAATGGTCTGCACGGCCGCATGCCCACCCTGGCAACCGGGGCTTGTTTTGCTGATTCCTCGATCCGTATTCTGGGTTTTTCGGGCGACGGAGACACAGCCAGCATTGGCATGGGGCATTTTAAGCATGTGATCCGTCGAAATGTTCCTATGACTTATATTATCGAGAATAATGGCTGTTATGGTCTCACCAAGGGTCAATTTTCTGCCACCTCTGATTTAGGGTTGGTCCTGAAGCATCAGGGGGTGAATTTGCTGCCTCCGCTTGACTTGTGTATGGAAGCACTGATCAGTGGGGCGACCTTTGTCGCTCGTGCCTATTCCGGCGATGCCAAGCAGTTGAAGGAATTGATCAAGGCGGCAATCTCCCAAAACGGTATCGCCATCATCGATGTGATCAGCCCCTGTGTATCATTCAATAATAAAGATGACGCGCTGCAGTCCTACACCTGGGGAAGAGAAAATGAGGCTCCACTGCATGACATCAAACACTTTGGCAGCAGGAACGACCTTGAACTGGCGAATTTTGAAGCAGGCACTTTCAAGGAAATCCGTATGGAGGATGGCTCCTATATGGTGCTGAAGAAAATTGGTAAGGAATACGACCCTACGGACCGCAATGCCGCGCTGGACCTGTTGGCTGAGTCGTACAAGAATAAATATTTCGCCACAGGTTTGATTTATTTCTCTGAAGCAACCGCCACTATCCAGGAACTTTACGACCTGCCAGATGAACCGATGAATCGGATTGGGAGTGAACGCCTGAGACCGACCCCAGCGATGTTGAACGAAATCAACCGGGCACTATATTAGACCTTTTTGATCAGATAACAAGACCGCCGCAATTGCGGCGGTCTTGTTTTTTGGTGTCGGACGGTTTATTAGCGTGGATGAACTTTGCACCTAACCGCGAATAGTGTAAAGCAACGCCAGATTCGCGGGCGCGAAAGCGCCCACAGGAAAGCCGCTGACCACAACCACCTGGTCACCTTTGCAGAGGTGTGTTGAAGCATGCAGAGCGGTTTCAACATGCGTGATCATGGTTTCAAGGGTATCCGCGTGCGGCACCCGCATGGGAGTAACGCCTCGGCAGATACCCAGCCAGTTGAGCGTCGTGAGCTCTGGCGTAAAGGCATAAATAGGCACTGAGGGTTTGGTTTTACTCATCCAAAGTCCCGACCTGCCTGTAAGCGTGAAGACGATGATCGCCTTGACATCCTGGTTTCCCACCATGACCTTGGTGGCTCGCGCGATGGTGACAACGTCATCCTCAAAAATATTGCTGTCCAGAACTTCGAGATGCCCCCACTCGTCAAGATGTATTTCAGCCTGGCGAATGATTGTATCCATCATTCTGATTGCGTGCACGGGATACTTGCCTACGGCCGATTCAGCAGAAAGCATGACAGCATCGCTGCCGTCGAAAATCGCGTTGGCTACATCTGCCGCCTCCGCGCGGGTGGGACGAGGGTTATTGATCATCGATTCCAGCATTTGCGTGGCAGTAATCACAAATTTGCCGTTTCTGTTGGCGGTTTTAATGATCGATTTCTGCACTGCAGGCACGATAGCCGGGGACATCTCGACCCCCAGATCACCCCGAGCGACCATCACACCATCTGTAACCTTCATGATTGAGTCCAGGTTATCGATCGCTTCCGGGCGCTCGAGCTTTGCGACCACAGGTGGGAGCCATTTACTGTCGGTCATAGAGCGCATCGTATCCTTGACCATGAGGATGTCTTCAGCGGTTTTCACAAATGAAACCGCCACCAAATCCACGCCGTTATTCAGGCCGAACTGCAGGTCATCCAGATCTTTGGTGGTCAGGATGGGGATATCGAGGTTTGAACCCGGCAGGTTCACGCCCTTGTGAGACTTTAATTTTCCACCCAATAAAACTTTGGCGAAGATGTTCTCGCCATCCATGTGGGTGACTTCAAACTCCAGTTGTCCGTCATCGAGAAGGATGTGATTGCCCGGTGTCAGAGCCTCGTGAAGTCTGGGGACATCAAAGGGAATAAACGTGACACCTTCGGGCAAACTTGTGGGGTTTTCAACCGAGCTGAGGGCGATTTCCTGACCCGACTTGAGGTTGAGTCCCTCTTTGCCCAGGTTGCCAACTCTTAATTTCGGACCCTGCAGGTCCATTAATATTGTGACCGGTTTGCCAAGCTTGTCTGAAACCTGGCGGATCAGTTTGATGAGCACTGCATGGCTGTCTTGTTCTCCATGGGAGAAATTCAGTCGGGCAACGTCCAGACCTGCATTCACCATTTCGGTGAGTGTTTTCTCGTCCGAGCTCGCGGGACCGAGTGTGGCGACAATCTTGGCAAACCTGATCATAATTTCACCTTATCTTTTCAGTACACTCGTAATAATCCCGAGGGCCCATTCCAGGTCAGATTTTTCGATCACCAGAGGCGGGGCGAAACGGATAACATGGTCGTGAGTTTCCTTGGCAAGGATGCCTTCTTCCTGGAGCATTTCACAGTAGCGGCGAGCGCCACCGGCTTCAGGATGGAGTTCGACACCAATCAACATACCGCGGCCACGAATTTCTTTCACAATCGATGTGTCGATTTTGCGCAGTTCTTCCATGAAATATTCGCCCAATTCGGTGGCACGTTCAGCCAGATGTTCATTTTCCAAAACTTCCAGCGCGGCGATACCAATCGCGGCGGCTAATGGGCTGCCGCCAAAGGTAGAACCATGTTCGCCCGGCTGGAAGAGACCCAAAATTTCTTTATCTGAAAGCACAGCTGAGACAGGATACATCCCGCCAGAAAGCGCTTTGCCAATCACCGTAATATCAGGACGAACATCTTCGTATTGGCAGGCAAACCATTTACCCGTCCGGCAAAGACCGGTCTGGATCTCGTCGGCAATGAAGAGGACGTTACTTTCTTTGCAGTAATCTGCGACTTGTTTCAGGTAACCAGCAGGAGGGATAACTACACCGTTTTCACCCTGGATCGGTTCGAGCATGACCGCCGCGGTATTGGGAGTAATAGCGGCTTTGATGGCTTCAAAATCGCCATAGGGCACGGTCTTGAAACCAGGCGTGAAGGGGCCAAACATATCTCTGTAGAATTCTTCGGTTGAGAATGAAATGATGGTGGTTGTGCGTCCGTGAAAGTTACCGGCAGCGACAATAATTTCCGCGTCGTGTTTGGGCACGCCTTTGACAACATAAGCCCACTTGCGGGCGACTTTAATAGCAGTCTCAACAGCTTCGGCACCACTGTTCATTGGTAAGACCATCTCATAACCGGTCAGGTCAACCAGTTTTTTATAGAAAAGTCCCAGTTTGTCGTTTCGAAAGGCGCGCGAAGTCAGTGCTAATTTTTGAGCCTGATCAATGCTGGCCTGAACGATGTGGGGATGGCAGTGCCCCTGGTTCACAGCCGAGTAAGCGCTGAGGCAATCCAGGTAGCGTTTTCCGTCGACATCGGTGACCCAGGCGCCTTTCCCTTCGCTCAGGACGACGTCAAGGGGTTTGTAATTTCTGGCTCCGTAGGCAGATTCGAGGTTGATGTAATCCTGTGTATTCATAACTTATTTCTCTCCTAATAGTTTGTATAATACGGCTTTTTGGGCATGAATTCGGTTGTGAGCTTCCGGGAAGAGCCTTGAATGAGGGCCATCGGCAACTTCATCAGTGATTTCCTGTCCCCGGTGAGCGGGCAGACAATGCAAGACGATTACTTCAGGGTCAGCCTCGGCTACCAGGGCCTGGTTGACCTGATAGGGAGGAAATACTTTTTCGCGTTTTGCTGACTCTTCCTCCTGACCCATGCTGGTCCAGGTGTCGGTGTAGATCACGTTTGCATTTTTGACAGCTGCGTGGGGGTCACGCAGGAAGGTAAGTTTGCTGCCGCTGATTTCGGCGTAAGGTCTGATGGTTTCGATTGCCTCTGCAGGCATATCGTAATCTTCCGGGTTGGCGATGGTGAAGTTGGAGCCGAGCTTGGCAGCAATTTGCATTAACGAGACTGCCACGTTGTTGCCATCGCCGACATAGACGATATTGACATCCTTGACCCTGCCGAACTCTTCGTAAATTGTGAGCATATCGGCAAGGGCCTGGCAGGGGTGGCTGTAGTCGCTGAGACCATTGATGACCGGAATGGTCGTCCAACGGGCAAGTTCCAACACGTGTTCGTGTTGAAACACGCGGGCCATGATCCCTTGTACCATACCGTCCAAAACCCTGGCGACATCCGCGATTGATTCACGTTTGCCCAACCCGATTTCGCTGGGCGAGAGGTAGAGAGCGTCGCCGCCCAGATGACGCATGCCCATGTCGAAACTGACACGCGTCCGCAGAGAAGGCTTTTGGAAGATCATGGCAAGGACCTTGCCCTTGAGCACAGGCTGATTACCGCCAGCCCGATACTCTTTCTTCAGTTCAACAGCCAGGTCCAGGAGTTCCAGTAATTCTTCAGGTGAGTAGTCGATGATATCCAGAAAATCTTTATGCATGTGTACTGATCATTCTCCTTTTTCGATTGTTTAACGCACAAATTTATGGCTCAAACCTGAAAGTTTTGAGCGACAAAGTTCTACTGAGATTGTACCAGAGAGTAGCCCTAAACTAGCCAGGAGAATCCGCGCCTTTGAATTTGTTCCCTTCAGGTACAAGATAGAAGCGATTGGCTGTTTTGGGACAGCTGCGGTGGATAAGGACCAGGATTTCGCAGCTACGCAAAGTCAGTTTTTAGTCCTGGTGGTATTGAATTGTGCCCAGGAGGGGGTTGTCGATACGCTTGAGGATTTGGTCTTGCTTACGGGTCATCTCAGACCACCCCTGCTGGTCAGCGTGGTCGAAGCCGGCCAGGTGCAGCAGTCCGTGCACAAAGAGCATCTCAATTTCAGTCTGGAGCGAATGTTCACCCGCCTGGGCCTGTTGGCCTGCTTTTTGGAAGGAAATGACGATATCTCCCAGATATTGTTCGCCCGTCTCGGGGTCCGTGAAGGCATTATCAAAGGATAAGACATCGGTGACGGCGTTTTCACCCCGCCAGGTATGGTTAAGTTGACGGATCAGACGGTTGTTGGTGACCCTTAAAGTGACAGAAGCGTTATCAGGTAGACCGAGCACTCGCAGTGCTTCGCGGTAGGCCTCCGCCAGACGGCTCTGATCGATCTGTTTAGCGTAAGAATTTGGGAGAATCAGGTTAAGCATACTCAGTAACCGCGGCCAAGGTCAGGAGGGCTGGCTTTCTTTGGGTGTGGCCAGGTTTTGGGCCTGCCTGGCAGGCTCTGGATATTTAATGCGGGGATGATAGGACTGTTTCAAAGTGTTAAAGAAAGAGGTCTTTATTGTCTGCAAATCTTTCAGCGTCAGGTCGGTGTTGTCCAACTGACCGCTCTCCTGAACGACATCAAAGACGCTGTCGATAACTGCCATAATTTCTTCGTCACTTCTGGGGGTGTTGGCCCGAGCGCGAGCTTCAGTTCCGTCCGCCAGCATAAGCAGAGCAGTTTCTTTTGAACGCGGCGCCGGACCGGGATACCTGAAGTCATTGATGTCAACATCTTCTGGGTCTTCGGCTGCCTCCAAGGCCTGGCTGTATTGGTAGCGGGTGAGATTGGTGCCGTGGTGTTCGCGCATGAAGTCGACCACGCGGGAGGGCAACCGATACTTCTTTGCCAGGGCTACGCCGTCATTGACATGACGGATAATAATGGCCGCTGTGGCATTGGCATCACCACTATCATGCGAATCGATCTTTTCCCGGTTTTGGTTTTCGATAAAGAAGCCAGGGTTTTCAGCTTTGCCGGCATCGTGATACAACGCGCCAACTCTAACAAGCAAACGATCAGCTCCGATTGCATCCGCGGCCTGCTCAGCCAGGTTCGAGACCTGCAGGGAGTGCTGATACGAACCTGGCGCGTTAGTCAGAATGTGTTGAAGAAGGGGATGGTCGGGGCGTGAGATATCCATCAACTGTAATGCGGTGGGCACATCCAGTACGAAAGCGAAAATATTTTGGAGCAGCAATGCGAAAGTTCCGGAAGCGATGCCGTTGAAGAAGGCGGCCCCCACCAATGATGCGATCCCAATCCAATCGGTATTAAGGTCTCCAAACCGGAAGGCAATAATGACGGCGGCAGAAAGCACCGCCACAACAATACTGGTCCAAAGGAAGCTGCTGACGCGCCGCCCCTTGCCCAATACCAGCATACCCGCAATTGAGGGCAGGAAGTAATAAAGAGCCAGTTCTGTGCTGCGGGTGTGACCGAATACAGTCAATGAGACCAACAAGAGCGTGGCGAAAAAACCAAATTCAAAATTGAAAACGATAGCAGCGGTTAACCCAAAGGCCGCGATTGGATAGAGATAGGGCAATATCGTTCGTTCCATAACGAGGAACTTGGCCAAACCAAGAAAGAGGATAAAGAAGAAAGCAATCAAGAGGATCGATTTAAGTTGGAAGAACGCCTCGTGCCTGTTCCGTTGATAATAGACCAAAACCAAAATGCCCATTATGGTAACTATGGCGCCACTGGTCATAAAAAGGGTGGAGCGGTCAGTCGGTTCGCCTAGTCCAAAAGTGGTCAACGCCTCAAGATCATCCGGTGAGACAATCTCGCCGCGGCGCACCAAAACCTCGCCGGCCATAATTTGCCGGATGACTGGCTCCACAGCCGCACTGGCCTGATCGCGCGCCAATTGGGTTTGTTCTTCACTGAAAAGGCTGGTGGGCACGATAAGCGGAGAAATGATCGAGATGATCAACTTAGTATGTTCGCTGCGGAAAGCAAAATCTATTGATGCGGGCAGATTGCTTCTGACTGTCCCCAGCTGGTTGTTGCGAATACTTTCTCTGAGCACCACTTCCAGGACGCGGCTGGCTTCAGAACTGATCGCCTGCCATTCTTGATCCGACAATTCCAGAATCTCGACGCAATCGGCATCACTGAGGTGCAAATCGGACAGTGATTTTATATCATGTATTTTTTGGCTCTGGGTTGCATAGTTATCGCTTCGGACCGTTGTAATGAAATAGAGCGCGTTTTGCAGTTTTTCCAGCTGTGAGCGCGTGATATTGGGGTCTGGGGGCAAATAAACTGGCAGGACCGCCGAGGCGGCATTCTCGCGCGCGATATCTGTAAATACCCGTGACTCAAAGGTGACCGAATACGGTGCGAGGATCTCCTGAGATGAAACTTCACCCACCTTTACCATCTGAGTTTGCTGGTTGAGCAAGTCGGGAATTACCAGCGCTCCGAAAGCAAGCAGGCAAGTAACGATCAAAATGGCTAATTTGATCGCGCCCCTGGTGGCAAGAGGTTGGTCTTGCTGATCTGCCGCGCTCTTCATGAGTTACTCTTTGCTCAACTCTTCTTTCACTATTCGGCTGGCCTCAGAATTGGTCGCTCGTCCTTGCAGGCGGGGCAGCAGGGTCTTCATTACTGTTCCCATGTCTTTGACTGAGCTGGCTCCAAGTTCTTTGATGGTTTGCCTGACCAAACTGGTCAATTCCCCCTGGCTGAGCTGGGTGGGCAAGTAGGTTTTTAGAATTTCAATCTCGGCGTCGGCAGCATCGATCAGGTCTTGTCGGTCGGCTCTGAGCGCGTCGGCATGAGCCTCATGTCGACCCTTGATCTCTTTCTGCACCACCGCAAGAAATTCCTCTTTTGAGAGAGGTTCACCTTTACTCACCTCAGCGAGTTGGATGGCAGATTTAAGCATTTTGACCACCCATTTGCGGGTTTCGTCTCTGGCTTTCATGGCTGTCACCAGGTCATCTTGTAATTGGTTGTGAAAATCCATGGGTTTATTATACCTTTTGAACTCAATTTGGCTTTTTCGAGGTTGGGCACCTCTTGGTGGTCATCAGGTGGGGGCGATCTTTTATATAGACTGCCAACACGCAGACAACGTGCCATTTTATATCTTGAATAGTTTGGCGCATTTTTGGCCTGGCGAACACACTCCTCTTATGGCGAGACTGTGATCAGGGGCTTCAACTGCGCGAAGGTAGCATCGCCAATACCGTTCACTTTTAAGATATCCTCAATTGTCAAAAAGTATCCGTTTTGGGTGCGAAAAGCGATGATGGCTTCCGCGCGGACCTTACCGATGCCAGGCAGATCTTCTAATTCTTCCTGGCTGGCTGTATTGATGTTGATCGGCTTGCTAACATCGATTTCGGTTAGGCGCGATTCTGTCTCAAGGGAAGCTTGTTCTTCCTGCAGGGAGGGGATATACAAACGCTGACCATCGCTCAAGACCGCTGCCAGGTTCAGCAAGTCTTCTCTGGCTCGCGCCGTCGGGCCATGAGCGGCGTTGATCGCGTCCAGAACTGTGGCCCCTTCCGGCAGGCTGTAAACTCCTGTCTGTGTCACCTCACCAGCCACATGAACCTTGATCAGCTTGGTGGTTACACTTGGCTCCGGGGTGAGGTTGGGAGTAACTGTGATTAGTTTGAAGGTTTGTTCGTTTTTGTTCAGGCTTATCATCCTGATAAGACCGCTCAACAACAGACCAACAAGGATACCCCCGAGATACTGCTTCCAGAATTTCATAGTGTTGCCTGACTTTTCTCAGCCGCCAGCATGAGGTTGAAGGCTGTGATGGAAACCTCGAGCATATCAGGTGATGGCTCGCGGGTGGTTAATTTTTGCAGCCATAAATTTGGTTGGATCAGCATGCGAACGAAAGCGGAGCGATCCATCCAATTTGCCGCAAAGCGGATGTATTCGTAGGCGATCGCGGAAAGGACGGGCAGCAGCAGAATACGCGATATCAGCCTTGTAAGCAAGGGAAGAGGCCCCAAAAGAGTAAATAGCAGCACAGAGAGTAACACCAAAGTAAGCATAAAGGACGTACCGCAGCGGGGATGGACCAGAGATTGCTGTCCGACCGCTTCAGGGATCATTTCAGCATTGGCTTCGAAAGCGTTGATGGTTTTGTGTTCCGCGCCGTGATAGGCAAAGACCCGACGAATTTCAGGCACCCGGCCCATCAGAAAGAGGTAAACGATCAGCATCAGCAGTCGAAATACGCCCTCAAGCAGATTGCTCCACCAGGGGTTGAGCTGAAAGGACTTATCTGCCAAGCCTGCCAGCAACGCTGGCAAAACGAAAAACACACCTACCCCCAGAGTGAGCGATACCAACACGGTGGCGATAAGCGCGCCGCCTTCCAGGGGCTCGTCTTCGCCGGAGGCAATGTTGGCTGATTGAGTCAGGAGTCGTGTTCCCAGGCTCAGCGAATCCCACAAACTGATGATCCCACGGATAAAGGGCACCTTCATCCATTTGGATTGATAAAGATTGGGCAGTCGTTCTTCATAGGTCACAATTTCGCCTGAAGGCGCCCTGACCGCCATGGCCAGGTTGGCGCGCCCGCGCATCAGCACGCCTTCCATCACAGCCTGACCGCCATAGGACGGCAGGCGTAAGGCTTTGTCGCTGGGCATACTTATGCCTTTCCGAAACTTAGATAGAAATAGATCAAAGCTTCAATTCCCTTCAACCAGTTTGGAAAGTTAATTCTTTCATTAGGTGAATGGATGGCATCGTCCGGCAACCCAAAACCGGTCAGGAGCGATTTGACTCCCAGCTCTCGCTGCATCACAGTCGCGACCGGGATGCTGCCACCTTCTCGTTTGTAGGTAACGGGGTTGTCCCAGACCTTGGCCATCGCGTCCACAAGATTTTGCACGCCGGGCGCGTCATCTGCCAGGTAGGCGGGACCAGCACTGTGCAGAAAAATGGTTGTCCTGACAGTTTCCGGCGCGATCGATAAAATGTAATCCTTTGCAAGTTCGAAAATTTCCAACGGATCCTGGTTGGGTACCAGCCGGCAAGAGATTTTCGCCTTGGCATAAGCGGGGATGATAGTTTTCGCGCCTTCGCTGATAAAACCTGAATACAAACCGTTTACATCCAGCGTTGGGCGGGCACCCTGGCGTTCAACAGGAGTGAAACCTTCCTCACCATAAAGCGCTGGAGAACCGGTTATCTGAAGAATATCCTCTTCGGTCAATTTATTCGAGGCGATTCTGGTCCGTTCTTCTTCTGTCAGTGCAGGGATTGGGTCGTAAAAACCCGGAATGGCGACCGAGCCATCGGGATTGTGCAATTTGGCGATGATTTCAGAAAGGACGATGGCCGGGTTGGCAACATTTCCGCCCCAGAGCCCGGAATGAAGGTCTGCCTTCGGTCCGTCGACGCGCACTTCGAAGTACGTCATGCCCCTCAGTCCGTAGACCAGCGTGGGTCGATCTTTTCCTACCATGCCGGCATCAGGGTTGAGGATCATATCGCAACTTAACAGATCTTTGTGACCTTTGATGAAGTCTTCCAGCGAGACAGAGCCGATTTCCTCCTCGCCTTCTATCAGGAATTTGATGTTAATGGGCAAATCACCGCTCTGCAGAGCGCTTTCCACGGCAAAAATAGTTGCCATCACCTGCCCCTTCATGTCTGAGGCGCCCCTGCCAAAGAGATGCTCCCCTCGAAATTCAGGTTCGAATGGATCGCTCTTCCATTCATCCAGCGGGTCCACTGGCTGCACATCGTAATGTCCATAGATGAGCAGAGTTTTCGCGCTGGGGTCAGCGGATTTTTTCTCAGCGAAGACAATGGGGTGCAGAGCGGTTGGAAAGATCTCTGTTTTTTCGAAACCAATCTTACCGAGGTAATCATGCAGAAAGTTAGCAGCTCGCGCCATATCCTCACGGCGGTCAGCATCATTGGAAATGGAAGGTATTCGGATAAGGTCAAGGTAAGAATCAGTCATGCGTTTTTGATTGTCATGGAAGTAATTAATTGCGTTTGCGACGTTGTTCATAATGGTCCTTTTCTCTTAATGGTATTAAGATTATATTCTATTTGGTCGGGTTTCATGATAGCATTGAGCAATAACTCAGGTCATAAGCGGAGACGATATGATGCTCGAGCATGGCGGTCTGCATCAATCAGGTTTACAGCATATCTCCTGGCCCTGGTCAGCCAAAGATGGATCGCAAGGAGCATGCCTGCACTTAGAACTGATGGTGAAGGTATTTGTAATGGCCAGGGGAGATGTCAAAAGAAGAGGAGGCTTTCGCTCTAAGTCTTTACTCTTGTGAACTCCTCTGCGCGACCGCGAAAAATTATATCAGGAAGGGTAATGGAACAATGGAATTTGTTGAACATCGACAAATCATGATCTTGGGTGGAGGCCCAGCAGGTTTTACAGCCGCGCTTTACGCAGCCCGCGCCGATCTGAAACCTCTGCTGGTCACAGGAATGACGCTTTATGGTCAAGCTTCCCAGACTCATTTAATTGAAAATTACCCCGGTTTCCCTGAAGGAGTTGGGGGGAGCGATCTGGGTCAGCTATTTGAAAATCAGGCAAAGCGATTTGGCGCAGAAATTGTGTTTGACACCGTGCAGTGTGTCAGACTTGATCAGCGTCCTTTTGAAGTATGTCTGTCAAATACGATGTACACCGCGGACAGCCTGATCATTTCGATGGGAGCTGACCCGCGTAAGCTGGGGGTGCCTGGCGAGAAGGAATTTACTGGCAGGGGCGTCTCCTATTGTGCCACCTGCGACGGCTGGTTCTATAAAAACAAAGATATTCATATGGTGGGCGGGGGTGACTCGGCGCTGGAGGAAGCTCTGTTTTTAACCCGCTTTGTTAACAGCATCACCATCATTCATCGCCGTGATACGCTCAGAGCTGGCGCCATACTGGAAAAGAGAGCGCGGGAGAATCCTAAAATTAAGTTCCTGTGGGATACAGTTGTAAAGGAAATCATCGGCCAGGAGACTGTCAGTCACCTGCTGGTGGAAAACGTCATAACCGGTCAGCAGGAGACAATCCCCACGGATGGCGTCTTTGTTTCGATCGGAAATACTCCCAATACGGCTGTTTTGGAAGGACAGCTCAAGCTGACAAGCCGGGGCACAATCGAGGTCGACAGCCGCATGGAAACCAGTGTCAAAGGTGTCTTTGCGGCCGGAGAAATTGCTGACCCATACTATCGCCAGGTGGTCACCTCTGCTGGTTTAGGGGCTGCTGCGGCAATTTCAGCCACCCACTATCTGCAGGGGTTATCTAAATAACCAGGTTGTTTCATCAAAAAAGCGAGCGATAGCTCGCTTTTTTTTGTTCTATTCAGAATTGTTTGAGCTGTTCAGGGGCCCGCAGTGGGTGAGATGCCGCTGCCTACCCAGCTGAAAACCCGGTAGGCGCTGACCGCTCCGGCTTCTTCGTAAATCGGATTGTTGGGGTCTGCATTGATCTGGCGCGCCACCGAGACACTCCACTGGATGATGTGGGCGGTTGTGTCGGTCGGTCTGAAACTGGCAGGCAAAATAAACTTGGTGTCACTGACATAATCGACCAAAATCTTCTCTTCTGCTGATGTCAGATCCTGAACCATGACCCGATAAACTTCGCCGGGATACAGCGAGGCCACCGATGCCCACTGCAGCGTCACAGCCTGATCCTCCGCTGTGAAAGCGGCACCAGAGCGGGGCAGAAGCAGGTTAGGCGCAGGGTAAGGGGGTAGTGGTGTTGGCGTCAGTGTCGGACCAGCTGTTGGCAGCCGGTCGCACAAGGGGATTATCAACTTCTGTCCCTGCCGGACGATGTCATTGGGCAGGTTGTTATAGATGCGGATATCCGACATGGAAACATTGTAGTTCGCCGCGATGGAGCTGAGAGTCATATTGGCGTCGACGATGATGGTGTCGGTGTGGGTACACATTTCAACATCAGCGATAAACGCTTCAGGGGTCGCGGTCGGAACGGGCGATGGCGTCAGTGTGGGTTGAGGGACCTGCAGGACCAACCCGGGGCTGATCATGCAGCTGGTGTTGAGGTTGTTGGCAAGGATGATGCTCTGTACTGAGGTGTTAAACTGCAGGGCGATGTCCAGGCAGGTTTCGTTATCCTTGACCGTGTATTCGATCGGAGGCAGTGGCGTCCAGGTTGGCAGTGGGGTCTGGGTAGCAGTGTTTCTGGGGGTGGTTGTCAATGTAGGCGTGGTGGTGGCAGTCATCTCCGCCTCTGCCAGGGCATCTGCTGGTGTTTCGCCGCGATTGATGATAAAGAAAATTAAAAGACCGATCAGCACCAGGATGAGGACGATGATCGCGATCAGTGCCACGAGGTTGATCTTTACCTCCGGGATGCGCTTCGAATCAATTTTTTCGGTCTTGCCTTTCGATTTTGGCCCAGCGGGACTGTCTGTTAATTCGGTTCCACAAACCAGGCATCGGCGGGCACTATCGGAAAGTTTTGTGCCACAAACCGGGCAATTACGACTTTTGTTTGCCGGGATATCGGATTGGTTGTTTTTCATTTTTTTACTCATTACTTAAAAATTACTGCTGTTCAGCTGTATTGGTACAATTTACGCATGGCAGCAGTATATATTCATTTTCCATTTTGTGTTCAAAGATGTCAATATTGTGATTTTATCACGTATGCTCACCTGGCTCATTTTATACCAGATTATCTGGAAGCGCTAAAGCGAGAAATGAGATTGACCCTGCCCGGTTCCAGCCAGGCTGAGAGCATCTATTTTGGGGGAGGGACACCCTCACTGATCAAGCCCGAAGAGGTTAAAGGATTGCTTGAAGAAATTGAACAGCTGACAGGGATAAATTCTTCTGCCGAAATCACACTGGAAGCCAACCCTGGCACGGTTTCACGGGAAAGGTTGAAGGCTGTGCAAGAGGCGGGAGTCAACCGACTGAGCCTGGGAATCCAGTCTTTCTGTGATTCCGATTTGCAGGTGTTAGGGCGAATCCACTCAGCTGGGCAAGCCTGGGATAGCATTCGTGATGCCCAACAGGCAGGGTTCGATAATATCAGCCTCGATTTTATCTTCGGTTTGCCCGGGCAGACGCTTAATACCTGGCAACAAAACCTGGAGGAGGCCGCAGCAAGTGGAGTACAACATCTCTCATTGTATTCCCTGATTATTGAGCCTGGCACGCCCTTCGAGCGAGAGTTACAGGCTGGGCAGCTGGAACTTCCAGATGAAGATTTGGTCGCTGATATGTTCGAACTGGCAATGGATTATTTGCCCATGAGAGGGTTTCATCAATACGAAATTTCAAGCTGGGCCAAAGAGGAGACATTTGAATCCAGGCACAATCAGGTTTATTGGCGAAACCAGGATTACTTCGGTCTCGGTGCGGGTGCCCACAGCAAAACTGGTGATTATCGTCTTCAAAATGTCTCAACCATTCCCGCCTACATCGAGAGGCTGAGCCAAGGCGGTGAGCCTCCAATGCGATTCTCGCCGGCACTGGCAGAAAAAACATTTATCGACGCAAAAATGGCAATGCAGGAGAGCATGATGCTGGGGCTGCGAATGACCCGCGAAGGGATTTCAGAAAGGCGCTTTCGAAGCGTCCATCAGGCGGAGATGAAAGTGGTCTTTAGTGATGAGATCGGCAGGATTCTGCAATCGGGTCTCGCAAATTTGCGGACACAGGCGGATGGGCCTCAACTGGTGTTGACGCGCAAGGGGATTATGTTTGGGAACAAGGCTTTTCAGGAATTCGTCTGATTACTTGTGCACATCGATGATGGTGCCCCAACCGTGTTTTACCCAATCCTGGGGCGCAGCGACAGGATTGGTCCAGCGGTAGATCCATTTGGCATCCGCGGGTGAGAGGTTGATGCAGCCGCCGCTCATAGGCGTGCCATAATTGGTGTGCCAGAAGGTGCCGTGAGTTGCCAGCCCCATGCTCATCTCAAAAAAACACGTCCAGGGGACTCCCATCCAGATTCTCTCACGAATATCGCTGGTCAAAACGGCGTTACCCATATGCTTGGAGGGCATTTTGGTCTTGATAGAATATTTACCTTCCCCGGTTGGAAATCCGGTGGATACTTTTGTTTCGAAAACAAGCGTATCGCCTTCAAAAGCCTGCAGACGCTGCAGGGGTATCGAAACGTCGATTTTCTTGTCAGAAAACGGCACTTCCGGGTGAATAGGCTCAAATTCTTCATCCGGAATCAGGCGGGCATGCTCATATGGAATAGCAGTCTTGGTGCGTCCCAGTTCGTCTTCCACCCGATACCAGGGCCGTTTGTCAGGGCCCTCGATAACGTCGGTGATCCAATGCGTTGAAAGATAGTAAAACATCCACAGGGGTTCCCAGCCCTCACCATGACTGTAATACATAGACCGGGTATAGGGGACGGTGATCTCTGCCAACTGACCGGAAGCACGCTTTGGCTTTGAAAGCGGTTGGTATTCATAGCGTACTTCGTACAGATAACCACTAAAGACGTAGCCGCCCCAACAGCGGTACCAGATCGGATTCCAGGCGGGACCGTTGGGGCCAATTACTTCCTCATAAACGTTGATAATTTCGTTATACTGCCTCTGGTAAAGAATGACGCTGGATTCGTCTGGTTCCTTATAAATGCTGACCCCTTTTTTCTCCCCCACCAGCATCAGCCTGGCATGATTGAGTGAAAAACCTTCCTGGTCCTGCCAGGTGAAAGCGGAGGCACCAAGCCCAAGAAGGCTGAACTTCAGAAAATCACGACGGCTAAACTTCATGAAATTAAGCGAAATTCTCCAGGTCGATCTCAGCTACGGACTTGAATACGTGCCTCGGTCTGTAAGGATAGGAGTCGATCTCATCGGCAGCCGTGGAACCGGATAAAACCAGGATGGTCTCCATCCCTGCGGAGATGCCAGAAAGCACATCGGTATCCATGCGGTCGCCTACCATATAGGTGTCTTCGGAGTGCATGTCGAAGTGGTTGAGGGCGGTTCGCATCATCAGAGAATTGGGTTTGCCTACAAAGAAGGCTGCTTGACCCGTGGCTTTCTCGATCAGGGCTGCCATAGCGCCAGTAGCTGGAACGATGCCGCTCTCAGAAGGCCCGTTTGGGTCTGGATTGGTGGCGATAAAACGCGCGCCGCCAAGGATCAGTCGGATCGCTCTGGTGATTTGATCGAGACTGTAGGAGGAGGTTTCGCCCAGGACCACGAAGTCGGGGTCGGATGCTGTCTGGATGAATCCCTGGCTGTGAATCGCCTCTGTCAGCCCGACTTCACCTATAACGAAAGCAGCACCGTTGGGTTTTTGGCTGGCGAGGAATTCAGCGGTGGCGATTGCGGAGGTAAAGATGATGTCTTCGTCGATTTCCAAACCGGCTTTCTTCAGCCGGTGAGCCAAATCGCGGGTGGTGTACTTGGAATTATTGGTCAAAATTGAGAACTTCCTATTTTCTTCAACCAATCTCTGGATAAATTTATCCGCTCCGGGGACCATGTTGGCGCCGTGCACCAAAACGCCATCCATGTCAATCAAAAAATTCTTTTTTGTCATTCTTGCTTCCTTTCAGCATCCTATTTGAAGACCACTACTGATTGTACTCAATGATGGTCAATTATAAACCCTCTGTTCAGTGTAGTTCCTCATAGTCAGAAAGCCTGCTGTCTTTTCTTTGGACGTTTTATCGCGAACACCCGAATAAAAAAGCCACTGCTGTGGTGTGACAGTGGCTTTGGTTAAAAAAGATCCTTGAGCAGGTTTACTTTTTGGTCAAAATGATGCGGGCATCGACAACGGAGACACCCTCTCCCTCTTCGTAGACGATGACAGGGTTGGCATCTGATTCAGCGATTTCATCCTGCAGATCGTAGATCATGTAGGAGTAATGTGCCAAAACTTTTGCCAGCTCTTTTTGGTCGCGAGGTGCCTCACCACGAGCGCCTTCAAGGATTTTGGAGCTCTTAATTTCTGACTGCATTTCCAACGCAGTGGCTTCGTCGATCGGGGCAACCTTGAAGGTTACGTCTTTCATCACCTCAACAAAGATGCCGCCTAATCCAAACATGAGGGTAGGGCCAAAGGTGGCGTCGTTGACTGACCCCACGATTACTTCAGTAGCCCAGGGAGCCATCTCCTGAACTGCCAGGCCGTCGATTTCGGCATCGGCTTTGTAGTTGAGCGAATTTTCCATGATCAGTTTCCAGGCATCACGGACGCCCTGTTCGTTTTTGATGTTGACCTTGACCGCGCCGGCATCCGACTTGTGCAGGATATCGGGGGAGACAATCTTCATTACGACTGGATAGCCGATTTTCTCTGCAAGTTTAATTGCGTCGTCTTCGGTTTTGGCAAGCTCGGTGGGGGTCACGGGCAGCCCGTAAGCAGCGAAGACATGCTTGGCTTCGACTTCGGTCAGGGCTTCTCTGCCATTGGCACGGGCACCGGCGATAATCTGGCGGGCTCTTTCGCTGTCGATATCGGTTGGTTGGTACAGGCTGTTGTGCGCGGTTTTCATCATGTCTTCCTGCTTGCGCAAGGAGGCCAGTGCCTTGACTGCCAGGTCAGGGGCGTCATAGGTGGGAATGTCGTGTTCGATCAGCCATTTCATAGCCTCTTCACAGCGATCGCCGCCGATGAAAGAGACGGCCACAGGTTTACCGCTGGCGCCTGATTCCTGGATGGCGTTGTAAATCGCTTCGGCGATTTCTTGTGGATCGGTGACGGAAGTCTCGCAATAGAGAACGACTAGACCATCAACCCAAGGGTGCGCGTAAGAGTACTTGACGCCTTCGTAGTAGCCTTTGAGCCCTGCTCCACCGGTGATATCTACAGGGTTTTTGGCGGAACCGAAGGAAGGCATGTGCTTGCGCAATTCTTCCTGAACGTCTTCTGGAGCAAACTTGAGGGGCAGACCATATTTTTCTGCAGCATCTGTGGCAAGAACGCCAACACCACCGCCATTGGTGACAATCAAGAGATTGTCGCCCTTCATGGTTGGTTGCAGCGAAAGTGCCAGGGTAGTATCGAACATGTCGTTTAAATCTTCCGCCTGAGAAACGCCAGCTTGCAGGAAAGCCGCTTCGTAGACTTTAGCACTGCCGGCAAGCGAACCGGTATGTGAGGCTGCCGCGGCGGCGCCATGGGCTGAAGTCCCAGCTTTTAGGGCGATGATTGGTTTGGTGGATTTGCGGGCTTCTTGCATGAAGCGCTTCCCATCTTTAATCCCTTCAATGTAGAGAGTGATACAGGTGGTGTTCTCATCCTCGTTCAGGTAGGCGATCAAGTCAGCGAAGTCGATATCAGCCTGGTTGCCAATGGAGATCATTTTGTCGAAGCCAACCCTACGGGTGTAGGTGGCCGCAATCATCGCGATCAGAAGAGCGCCGCTTTGAGAAACCAATGCAGCTTTACCGTCCAATGGCAAGGAATTAGCGAAAGAAGCGTTCATCTTGTCGCTGTTGGAGAGCACGCCGATGATGTTGGGACCGATAATGCGCATGCCGTATTCACGGGCAATATCGACAACTTGTTGCTCGAGGGCAACATCTCCAACCTCACTGAAACCAGAAGTGATTATGCTCAGTCCCTTTACGCCTTTTTCGCCTGCATCACGTGTGACCGCAGGGACAACCCGCGCCGGGACGGTGATGACCGCCATATCCACCACATAAGGAACATCCTTGATGTTGGCGTAGCATTTGTATCCAAGGATTTCTTCCGCATCAGGGTTGATTGGGTAGACCGGGTTTTCGTAACCGCAGGTTTTCAGGTTTTCGACTACTTTATAACCGATTTTTTCGGGATTGGTAGACGCGCCGATGACCGCGATGCTCTTAGGTTTCAGTACTGCATTGATAATTGGATCCACATTTTCCTCCGATAATGGTTGTAATTTGTACCAACTGCATAGTATACCCCAAATACCTACTTCTACACTTCGTTTTTTGTCGCCAGAGCAGTAGTAATATTGGAAAAACATGTTTCCAAGGGTGTTCCGGAGCAGACTGGACGGACAAAATAAGCATCGTATGTTTCAGGATTAAGGGCAAATTAAATGATAATTATGTTGTTCCAACTTAACCCTTCTAACATCAATGTGTCTGCTTCTCAAGGAGGTGGATGAAATGAAATGGCAAAGCTTACCTGATGGCTTGCTCAAAGCACTCAAGTGCTTGATAGTGTATATCTTCGTTCTCGGATTTTTGGTTTCTGTTGTCCCGGGTCAAACTCAGGGCATTTCTGACAACCCTGAAGTCATTCAGGTGAGCCCCTATTATTCATATTTTGAGACTACTCTGCCAGATGGCACGCCTATCACCGCGAATATCATCAGTGGTCCGGCTAAACCGCCACTGGGGCGGATTCCGTTGAGCTTCCCACCGATTCCTGAAAACACGACAACCGGGATCATTCCCGATTTTCCTTCTTACAGCTGGGTATTTGGTTGTTCAGCTGTATCAGGGGCGATGATTGCTGCCTATTACGATCACAAGGAATACACGAATATGTATGCCGGGGCAACTAATGGCGGCCTTTATCCTCTCACTGATAGCGGTTTTGGGAGCTGGACAGATGGTGCTGGTCAAACCTACCCAAACAATCCTCTTGTCGCACGTAAACAGAGCGTTGATGGTCTGGCTGTGAGGGGCTCGATTGACGATTACTGGGTGTCTTTTGGGAGCAATGCCCCAGACCCATATCTCAGCGGCGGCTGGGCTGAACATACTACTAAAACTGCAATAGGGGATTGGATGGGCACCAGCCAGTCTGCTAAAACCAATACAGACGGCGCGACAACCTTTTATTCTTATTTAAACTCCGCCTCGCAGTTGAGTTGCGATGCTTTAGCTGGTTATAACCCACCAGATGGCAACAGGGGCAGGCGTGAATTTTATGCCTCCCGTGGCTACACAGCCACCGATTGTTACAATCAGATGACGGACAATACTATAACAGGCGGTTTTAGTTTTGCAAATTATAAGGCCGAGATTGACGCGGGTCATCCTGTCTTGATTAATTTGCAGGGGCATTCCATCGTAGGCTATGGTTATGCGGATCCAGACAGGGTCTATATCCGGGATACCTGGAGTTCAAATACAGCCGAAAATCGCTACATGACCTGGGGCGGCTCCTATCAGGAAATGGCAATGCAGTCAGTCAGCATCTTGCATTTACAGGCAGTTTCACTGGCACCTACCGATATAAGCCTTTCTTCAAACAGCATACCTGAAAACAGCCCGGTCAATACCGCCATTGGCACTCTCTCGAGCGTGGATCCCGATCCGGGGGATACATTTACTTACAGCCTGGTTCCCGGCGCAGGAGATAGCAACAACAGTCTGTTTAACATCTCCGGCAACACACTGCGAAGCAGCAGTTTGTTCGATTTTGAGGAGCAGGCATCTTATTTTATCCGCGTGCGTTCCACTGACAGCACTGGACTGAATTACGAAAAAGCATTCACAATCTTTGTCACAAACGTCAACGAAGCTCCCTTCAATGTCTCACTCTCGGCGGCGACTATCCCTGAGAATTCTCCGGTGAACACCGCTATCGGGACTTTAAACGCCACCGACCCGGACGGAGACACTACCTTCACTTACAGCCTGGTGGCAGGGTCAGGAGATGGCGGTAACGGTTCGTTTAATATTTCGGGCAATCTACTGTGCAACAGCAGCTTGCTCGATTATGAATCTCAAGAGTCTTACTCAATCCGTGTCCGCGTGAGCGACCAGGGGGGTCTGAGCTTTGAAAAGATGTTCACCATCATGGTCACAAATGTCAACGAAGCCCCCATTAATGTCTCACTCTCAGAAACGACAACCCCCGAGAATTCTGTTGTCAACACCATTATCGGAACTTTCAGCGCCACCGACCCGGACGGAGACACTAACTTCACCTACAGCCTGGTGGCAGGGTCAGGGGATGGCGGTAACGGTTTCTTCAATATCTCCGGCAATACGCTGCGCAACAGCAGCATATTGGATTATGAAAGCCAGGCGTCTTACTCCATCCGCGTCCGCGTTGGTGATCCGGGCGGTCTGTATTTGGAAAAGGTCTTCACCATCACGGTCACAAACGTCAACGAAGCACCGGTAGGTATAACCCTCAGTCATAACACTGTTCCTGAAGGTCAGCCAGCTGGTACTCAAGTTGGCGTATTCAGCACCCAGGACCCTGATAATGGTGATCAATTCACCTATGAACTTGTCAATGGACAAGGTGATAGTGATAATTCGCTTTTTGCCATCTCGAACAATTCGCTGAGGACCGCGGCTGAATTGACCTATCCGGTCCACCAAATGCTTTCCATTCGTGTCAGAACTACTGACCAGGGAGGTTTGACATTTGAGACAACTTTCAGCATCCATGTTGGGGTCGTCCAAAAGCCAGTATTTTTACCTTTGATATTCAAATAAGCGACGGAGGGTTAAACCAGCATGAGGCTGTCTGCGGTTTTGAGACAACCTCATGCTGGTCATTCATCCTTTTGATAATGGAATTGTTGCTCCAGGTTACGTTTAGAGCCTGTCGGGATGGAAAGCGCAGGATTGGTGTTGTGATCTGAGATTGGTTGTTAAGATAATCGTTTGACAAGCAGGAATAAACCATCCATTCTCCCGCTGTCTGCCCGCTTACTGACTATAATTGTCATAAAGGAGCTCTCCATGACAAAAATTAGAATTGGTTACATCGGACTCGGCACCATGGGCGGACCCATGGCGGAGAATTTGATCAGAGCAGGATATGCGCTGATTGTCTACAATCGAACAGTCAGCAAAACGGAAAAGTTGATTGCTTCAGGTGCCAGCCTGGCAGAAACGCCCGCTGAAGTAGCACGCAAATCAGAAGTGATCTTTATAAACGTCTCGGACACAGCTGACGTTCTGGAAGTCGTGCTGGGAAAAAACGGTGTGATTGAAGGTGCCCATCCCGGAATGGTTTTAGTGGACCACTCCACCATCAAGGCAACTGCAAGCCGCAGAATTTATGATGCGTTAAAAGAAAAAGCTGTTGCCGCGCTCGACGCACCCGTGAGTGGCGGTGATATTGGCGCCAAGAACGGCACTCTTTCGATCATGGTAGGCGGAGATACCGAGGCACTTGAAAAAGTGCTGCCGATCCTGTCAGTGGTCGGCAAAAGCATAACCCATGTGGGCGGGCCTGGCGCAGGGCAGGTGGCGAAGGCGGCAAACCAAATTATGGTCGCGGCGCAAATGGTGGCTGAGGCCGAATTGCTGATTTTTGCTCAAAGAGCCGGCGTGGATCCTCAGAAGGTGATCGCTGCCATCCGGGGCGGCGCGGCACAATGCTGGACGCTGGACAACAAGCCTCAGCGTCTGTTTGCTGGCAACCGCGAGCCAGGTTTTAAATCCAGGCTGCAAGCCAAGGATCTTAATATTGTCATGGATACCGCCCGCGATTATCAGGCCGTTCTGCCTGTCACAGCGTTGAACGCTCAACTGTTTAACGCATTGGTCGCATCGGGCAGTGGTGACCTGGATAACTCGGCGGTGATCCAGATCATTGAACAACTTAACGACGAGGAGTTGAGCACGACTTAAGGAGGAAAAATGCACAAGGCAAGTCTTTGGCAGGATGCTTCAAAGCAGAAAGGGGTAGACTGCCGCCTCTGCCATCATTTTTGCAGCATTCGCGAAGGCAGAAGAGGCATTTGCGGTGTCCGGAAAAATCTTGACGGGCAGTTGTACAGCCTGAATTACGGTAAATTAATTGCTGCCCATATTGACCCGATCGAGAAAAAACCCCTTTTCCATTTCCTTCCGGGCAGTCACTCTTATTCCATTGCCGCTCCCGGCTGCAATTTGCGTTGTTCCTGGTGTCAAAACTGGGAAATTTCCCAGGCGTCCAGCCGCAATAACCCTGAGAATCTGGCCTATACTGCTCCAGAGGAGGTGGTAGAAGCCGCGCGAAGAAGCGGTTGTCAGAGTATCGCTTATACCTATACCGAGCCGACCATTTTTTACGAATATGCCCAGGATGTTTCCAGACTGTCCAGTGAAGCGGGGTTGAAGAATGTTTGGGTCAGCAATGGATATATGAGTGATACCATGCTGGATGAATACCTGCCCATGCTGGACGCGATCAATGTTGACTTGAAGGCTTTTGACGAAACTATCCATCGCAAGTTTACAGGCGCGCACCTGCAGCCGATTCTGGACAATTGCCGTAAACTGAAGCAGGCGGGAGTCTGGCTGGAAGTGACCACTTTATTGATCCCGGGCATCAATGATGATGACGTACAGATTAACGGTCTGGCAGAGTTTATTGCCAATGACCTGGGACGGGATACTCCCTGGCATATCAGCCGTTATTTTCCGCAGCCACAGTTCAGAGAAATCCCGGCTACAGATCCAGGTGTAATTGCCCGAGCATTTAAAACAGGCAAGCAGGCGGGATTAAAGTACGTATACAGGGGCAATTCGGGAGCGCGAGAAGACACTTTTTGTCCGCAGTGCGCTGAGCTGTTGGTGGCGAGAAGTTCAGGCTTGATCATGAAAAATCAACTCGATCAGGGTTCCTGCCCCAACTGCGGGCAGGTGATCGAGGGAATCTGGGAGTAAGGTTTATTCTCTATGGGCCGGCAAGCCCCACTCAACAGAGCTCACCCAAGTTTACAAAATGCTCCTGAGCCTACCAGGTCTGTCAACTTGAGCAGGTAGGGCTGCACGAAGGCGTCCTCGTTGAAGAAAGGCACAATTTCGCGCACTTTGCGCATAGCCGCAGAGGTTCCCGCGCCAAGTCGCAGGTGAGACTTCTCGAGAAGTCTGAAATCGACCGCCTGGGCAGCAGCCATTAGTTCGATGGCGATGATCGAGGTTACATTTTCAAGCACCTGGAGGCAGTGGTTTGCCGCGTTGGCGCCCATGCTGACATGATCTTCCACATTTCCTGATGAAGGAATGGAATCCGTACTGGCAGGGTGGGAGAGGGTTTTGTTTTCCGAAGTGAGGGCGGCAGCGGTGTATTGCAGCAGCATAAACCCGGAGTTCAACCCGCCCCTGGCAGCAAGGAATGGCGGGTAGAGTTGGGTATTGATGTCGATTAGCTTGGCGATGCGTCTTTCGGACATATTGCCCAAATCTGTCAGGGCGATTGCCAAAAAATCCAGTGCCAACGCCAGAGGTTCACCGTGAAAATTGCCCCCAGAAATGATTTCAACATTGCCATGCTGGTCGAAGAAGAGCAGGGGGTTATCCGTGACCGAGTTAAGTTCGGTTTCCACAACCGACCTGGCATAGTCGATTACGCTGTGAACCGCTCCATGAACCTGAGGAATGCAGCGCAGGGTGTAGGCATCCTGGACGTTGATGGAATCGTCTGGGCGGGTAAGTTGGCTGCCTCGCAGAAGTTTGCGGATTTGGGCGGCAGTTTCAACCTGAAATTTTTGTGGGCGGGCCTCATGCAGCTGTGTTAAAAAAGCTCGCTGCGTGCCATTTTGAGCCTCAATCGTCAACGCGCCGGCGCAGTTAGCGCTACTGATCAGTGATTCGGCGCCATCTACCAGGAGCGCGCCGATAGCGGTCATCATGGTGGTGCCATTGGTCAGCGCAAGTCCCTCTTTGGCTGCCAGCTGGATTGGGGCAAGGTTGGCATTGTGAAGAGCGTCGCTTGCTTCAAGCAGCTGCCCATCCATTTTCACCTGTCCGATACCCAGCAGAGGCAGTGACATATGCGCCAGGGGAGCCAGGTCGCCACTGGCACCCAGCGAGCCCTTTGAGGGGATGACCGGCAGAATGTTGTGATTTAGCAAGGCGAGAAGCAGCTGGATGGTTTGGAGGCGGATGCCGCTATGGCCTTTCGCGAGCGTGTTGGCACGGATCAGCATCATTGCCCGAACGGTGCGGTCATCTAAGGTCGGGCCGACACCTACGGCATGGCTGAGGATGATGTTTTCTTGCAGCTTTTCGACCTCATCGACCGAGATCAGTTTGTCTTTGAAAGCCCCGAAACCTGTGGTGATGCCGTAGGCAATGCGCCCTTCACGAATGAATTGCTGAACGGCTTCGGCTGCGCGGGTGATTCCGGGGATGGCATCTGGCGCAATTTTTACCATGACTCCCGGGTCATCAGCTACCTTTACAACCTGCTCGATTGTCAGGTCACGACCCGTAATCGATATTTCTGCCACTATGCCCCTCTTTCTGCTTACTCTTCGCTGATCTCGACAGTATGAAGTTTGACCGCGGGGGAGTTCACCATCATGGGGTCGCGCGCGGGAATGGATAGGAGCACATCCAAACCTTCAACCACCTCGCCAAAGACGGCGTGCTTGTTGTCCAGCCAGGGGGTGGGCAGATGAGTGATAAAAAATTGCGAACCGTTGGTGTTGGGACCGGCGTTTGCCATCGAGAGAATGCCAGGTTTGTCGTGTTTGAGCGTGGGGTCAAATTCATCCTTGAAAGAGTAACCAGGACCGCCACGACCGGTGCCGGTAGGGTCGCCACCCTGAACCATGAAATCGTTAATCACGCGGTGGAAGATGGTGCCGTCGTAGTAACCTTGACGAGCCAGAAATACGAAGTTGTTGACCGTGTTCGGCACTTTACTGGCAAACAGCGCTACCTTGATATCACCTTTGTCAGTCTTGAGTGTGGCTGAATAGTTTTTTTTGAGGTCGAGCTTGAAGTCCGGGGCTTTTGCCCATTGTTTGTGTGTCATGATAATCTCCTTGGCATGAATTCTATCAGAGGTTGCCCGGATTACAGTTTCTTGTTTGCGTTAGCCGATGAAAGGCTGAAGGATTTTAAGGGCGTTTGAACTTAAAAAACCTGCCCCCTCAAGCGACATCAGATTTTGTCCGGAGGGGACAGGTCAGGTGACTTTCGCATTTTAATCAGTTCGGATCAGGCAACCTTTATCGAAATAATTGGCGGTCTATTCCGGCCAGCTTTCCAGTATCTTTTTGACCTCAAACAAGAAGTTATCACCACTTTCGCCATCGATGGCACGGTGATCGAAAACGAGTGAAAGGTAGACCATCGGGCGGATGGCGATCGCGTCGTTGCCGTTTTCGTCAGTGACAACAATCGCTCGTTTCTGCATCATACCCGTACCAAGTATGCCCAGTTGAGGCTGGTTGATGATGGGCATCGCAAAGAGCGAACCCGCCGTGCCGTGATTGGTCAGGGTAAAGGTGCCTCCACGTACTTCATCGGGCGATAGTTTTTTGGAACGGGCGCGATCAGCCAGATCGTTGATTTTGGTGGCCATGCCCTTTAAGGATAGGTTTTGTGCCTGGCGGATAACCGGGACAATCAGTCCGCCGTCATTCAGCGCGACAGCCATACCTATATTAATATCGCTATAGGCAAAGACGCCCTCGTCGGTCCAGGTCGCGTTAATTATTTTATGGTTGCTCAATGCCCTGGCGATGGCCCAGACAAAGTAAGCAGTCAGGGTCAGATTGACGCCGTCTTCGGCAAACTTCTGTTTGTTGGTCCTGCGGTGAGCCAGCACCCGACTCATGTCTGCTTCCATCACAGTCAGAACGTGTGGGGAAGTCTGCACAGAATTCACCATATGTGCCGCGATTTGTCTGCGGGTGGATGTGTGGGGAATCAATTGCCCGGGTGTGTCGCTGGGAATGCTAACCGTCTTTGTTGGTTGAACCGGTTTGGCTTTGGGTTTGGGAGTTTTTCGGGTCTCTTCTTTTGGTGAAGCAAGATAGTCTTCGACATCCTGTTTGGTAATGCGACCTCCTGACCCAGTGCCATCGATCTGATCAGGGTCAAGCTCGTGTTCTTCAAGCATTTTCTTTACCAACGGTGAAAGAAACGCGGACCTGTCAGTCTTCTTTTCAGCTTTGGCTGAATGAATGGGTTCTTCTTCTGGCGCTGTCACAGCTTCCGAAGTCGTCTGGGGCTCATCTGCGGACTGTTTAGGCTCTTCGGTCTCAGGCTCGGGCTGCTCCGCCTCTGCCAAGGGCTCGTCAGGGTCGCCCACCAGGCCCATGCTGTCGCCGACCTGGACCACACTGCCCGCGGGCACGTCAATGCGCAATAAAGTTCCTGCCACCGGGCTGGGAAACTCTGTGATGACTTTATCGGTTTCAATCTCGAGGATTGATTCCATCTCCTCAACCTGGTCACCAACTTCTTTTAACCAGTTAGTGACGGTTAATTCCTCAACACCTTCTCCTGTCCTTGGAGCGATTAATTTAGTTGCCATATTGTTCTCCTTATCCGATCATCGGAAAGCGGTTGGGATCGCTCTCGTGCATGATTTCATAAACTTTGTCGAAAATTGATTCCGCGTTTGGTTTGCTGTAATAGTCGCCGTCGGTCCCATAAGACGGGCGATGCTCGGCAGCTGAAAGGGCTTGCGGCGGCGAATCGAGCCACTGCCAGGCGCCCTGCCTGTCGATGACCTGCTGCAGCATGTAGGCGCTGGCACCACCGGGTACATCTTCGTCCACGAAGAGGACGCGCGAAGTTTTCTTGATCGATTCTGTGATTATTCCGGGGCGGTCAAAGGGCAAGAGCGACTGCACATCAATCAGCTCAACTTTGATGCCAACCTTGGCAAGCATGTCCACAGCGTTTTCAGCGATGCGGACGGTGGCACCATAGGTGACCAATGTCAGGTCTTCGCCTTCGCGCAGGATTTCGGGCACGCCTAAGGGCAATTTGAATTCGGCAATGTTGTCGGGCATGCGCTCTTTCAGGCGGTAACCATTGAGCACTTCGACAACCAGGGCCGGGTCGTCTCCTTCGATCAGGGTGTTATAGAAACCGGCTGCCTGGGTCATGTTGCGCGGCACCAAAACGTGCATCCCTCTGACCAGGTTGATAATGCCAGCCATTGGAGAACCGGAATGGAAAATTCCTTCCAGCCGATGACCGCGCGTGCGCACGATCAGAGGTGCCTGCTGTCTGCCGGCGGAACGCCAGCGCAAGTTGGAAAGGTCATCGGCCATAATCTGCAGGGCGTAAAGTAAGTAATCGAGATATTGAATCTCAGCGATTGGCCGGAGCCCCCGCAGGGCCAGCCCGATGCCCTGACCGAGAATGGTTGCTTCGCGTATACCGGTATCGGACACGCGCAAGGTGCCGTACTTTTCCTGCAGCCCCCGGAAACCCTGGTTGACGTCGCCCAGGTTGCCGACGTCCTCACCAAAGGCAATCATCCGCGGTTCTCTTTTGAGGATCTCGTCAAAGGCTTCATTTACAACCTCGAAGCCCATCACCATTGGTGAATTTTCGCTGTATTGTGCTTCCACGCCTTTTTCCAGCAGCGGAGAATGCTTTGAATCGGAAAACAGAAACTTGTTGTAGTATTCGAGCTTGTCAGTTTCAAGTTGTTTATCGAAATTGAATAACTCGCGCCATTCCTCATTACTAAAATCTGCACTCAGCACCAAAGCCTGATGCATGCTTTCGGCAATGTCGCGATAAAGAGGATCGGGGACATTCATCAGCCTGGTTTCGATTTCATTCAGCTCCGCTTGATGGCTCTGCTTACTTTCAGCCAGATTCTTGATCAGCGCACTGGCCTGTTTGCGTGTTTCTTTGATTGGACCCTGGAAGGCCTCCCAGGCATTTTTGCGAGCCTGCTCCACGGTTTTCTTATCTTCAATCTCCCATTGGTCGAATTGCTCATCCGTGGCTACGCCGTGGTCCACCAAAAATTGTCGGAAGTGGCTCAAACTGTCATTTTCTACTTCCCACTCCAGGCGTTCTTTTGATTTGTAACGTTCATGCGAACCGGAGGTGGAGTGACCGAGAGGTTGGGTGACATCACAGACATGGATCAGGGAGGGGATGTGAAACTCACGGGCAGTTTGTTCAGCCTTGGAGTAGGCCTCCCACAAGGCGGGGAAGTCCCAGGCATTGACGGTATAAAGGTCATATCCCCGGTCACATTTATCTGCCGGGCACTGGATGCGTTGAAAGCCTGCCAGGATGGCGGAAATATTTTCTTTGACCATTTGGAAACGGTTTGGTACAGAAATGCCGTAGCCATCGTCATAGATGCTGATAATCGCAGGGGCTTTAAGTACCCCGATAGCGTTTACTGCTTCCCAGAAGGGACCCTCAGCGGTTGAGGCGTTGCCGATGGAAACCCAGGTGACCTCATTGCCATTATGGCTGAATTTATCAAACTCTTTCAGTTCCGGAATCTGGCGGTAAAGCACCGAAGCATAAGCGAGGCCAACTGAACGAGGCATCTGGCTGGCGGTGGGGGCAGCATCGGCCGATGAATTGTAGCGATCCACCTGACTGAGCCATTCCCCATTTTCGTCAATGAGTTGGGAGGCAAAGTGACCGTTCATATTGCGACCCCCGGAATGAGGGTCGAAATCAGGGTCAGCATGCGCGTAGAGTTGCGCAAAAAACTGTTCCAGGCTGAGCAGTCCCAGTGCCATCATCCAGGTCTGGTCGCGGTAGTAACCGGAGCGCCAGTCTCCGGGGCGAAAATGGTGGGCAATAATGAGTTGGATCAACTCTTTGCCATCGCCGAAAATGCCAAACTTAGCCTTACCGGTCAAGACTTCACGACGACCGATAATGGAGGCCTGGCGGGAACGATAACCTAAGCGGTAATCGTGGATTAATTGTTCATCTGTCAATGGGTATTCAGGGATATTATCTGTCATGAGACTCCACTCTGCTAATTTGTTGTACTATAAAGATTATAAAGAAGTATCGAGGCGAATTCAACGTGGTGTATATGGGTTGAGGATAAGAATTTTATAAATGGGAAGGCACGATTGGGCTGGAATCAGGCATTCAGAGTGCAGGATTACCCCTTTATCGCGCCGCCCAGCATGCCTCGGATAAAGAAGCGTTGGAAAACGCTGTAAATCAACACGGTCGGCAAAGCCACAATAATTGCGCCGGCAGCCATGAGGGACAGGTTGGAAGTGTACTTGCCCTGGAAGAAGGCCAACCCGACTGGCAGGGTGCGCATGGCTTCGGTTTGCACCATCACCAGTGCCAACAAGAACTCGTTCCAGGTCCACATGAAGATCAGTACAATCAAGGTGGTCGTGGCTGGCCTGGCCAGCGGCCAGAGGATCAGCCAAAGCGTCTGCCAACGGTTACAACCGTCGATGGTGGCGGCATCGACCAGTTCCTGAGGGGCGGTATCGAAAAAGGAAGCCATCCATAATGTGCCAAACGAAACGCTCAGCCCAACTTGAGGCAAAATAAGCGCCCAATAGGTGTTGCGAAAACCTAAAGCGTTCATCCAGTTGTAGAGTGGTATGATGACCGCTTCGAATGGCACCATATAGCCCAGCAGCATCAGGGGAAAAAGCAGTCTTCTTCCGGGCATCGGCAGCTGCCCAAAGGCGTATCCGCTGAGAATCGAGAGAAATACACTGCTGGTGACCACGGCAGTAGTCACGACGACGCTGTTCTTGAAGAAGATATTGAATTTTCCTACGGTCCAGGCGCGCTGGAAGTTTTCCAGCGTCCAGGTTTCAGGAAGAGAAAAGGGGGAGACGGTAATCTGGGTGTCTGTTTTGAAAGCGCTCATCAGCATCCCCCAGATTGGCAG
>CAZHXQ010000010.1:0-34693 GCA_964536465.1 uncultured Anaerolineaceae bacterium | reverse complement strand
GATGGATTAAGTATAACAGAGGCTGAAACCGTGATGAGGCCTCAGCTCAAAAAATACTGCAAAAAAAAGGAAAGGTCTTGTTTCGTTCGCGTTAGTCGGTTTGAGCGGGTACGATCGTCTCCTGGACTGCCCGGAGGGTGAGGATCGTGATCAGAGGAATACTCCCGAAGGCAAGCGGTATGTACAGGTAGAAAGATAGCACCAACAACGCCAGCACCACCAGAGAGATGATCACAACATACAAGGGATTTTTAATCAGAATGACCAGCCCATTCTTCCAGGCCACTTTGAGTGTTTTTTCCTCCTGCAGGAAAAAACAGGAAAGGCTGAAAACCTGCCAGATGATCCAGAACATACCGATGATAATGGTCACCATCGTCAGGAAAGGGGCGATTTCCAACAGAGAGTTGTAGTAAAACCAAACATTAGTCACCAATACCAGGGTCACAACCAGGTTGACAGCACCCCATAAAAGGCTCTTGAGGAAGTAGTGGCGAAAGCCTTTCCAAAATCCGACCAGTCCGCTGCGTTCCCGATGCGTGAGATCAAGCGTTTCCTGGTAAATACCGAACAATGCCGCGGGCAACAAAATGATTGTCAGGCTCAACAAAACCGCAATCAGTGAAACCACAACCTGATTGCCCCAATCCTTCCACCAGAGCTTAATGGAATCTACAATCACATCAAAAGCTTGTGCCGCGCGCATACCTACCTCTGGGACGAATTATAATGCTATTGAGAATAGAGGTAGCAGTGCCTGATATTGAAAATTGCCTGGTCGTCATTATCGACGTGCAGGGCAACCTGGCAAAAGTGGTCGCGGAAGCTGAACTTGCCAACCAGAACGTGAAAAAACTGGTCCAGGGAAGTCTGGAGCTGGGTTTGCCGGTCTTCCTGACGGCGCAAGCGCCTGAAAAAATCGGGCACACCACCGATATAATCCGTTCGTTACTGCCGGAACAGGTTGAATATCCTCGCATCTCCTTCAGCATCTGGGCAGACCAGGCGCTCCGCGAAGCGATTCAGCATTCAGGCAGGAAGCAAGTGCTTTTATGCGGTTTTGAGAGTCACATCTGTCTCTATCAGAGCGCGATCGATTTGCTAAAAGAGGGGTATGAAGTCTGGATAGTCGCGGATGCAGTTTCGTCACGCTCCCTAGCCAACAAAGAGGTTGCGCTTGGCGAGCTGAGGGCCCAGGGGGTGCATCTGACCAGCGTGGAAATGGCACTTTTCGCCTTGCTTCGGGACGCGCAGCACCCCTCTTTCAGAATGATTTCAAAAATCATTCGCTAAATCTGGGCGGCGCGTTCATACAGAGTATTAATACCTGACGATTATTATTATAAATAACTAAACTTTGGAGCACAAATGACAAATGAAATTAACCCTGTAAAAAATAAGAAAAAATCCCGTTGGTGGGTAACCGTATTAATCCTGGTAGCGATTGCTGCTGCAATCTTCCTGTTCATTAATTATCGCCAACAACAAGCCTTACAGGCAACTATTGCTGATCTGCGAACGGTGCCACTCACGAGAGAAACCCTGCTGAGCACAATCAGCGGCACTGGAAACGTACAACCGCGTCAATCCGTTGTACTGGTCTGGCAGAGCGGTGGTACGGTCGCGCATAGTGATGTTGCCCCAGGTGACCCAGTACAGGCTGGACAGGTTTTGCTGAGCCTGGACCAAGAAGACCTGCCGGCTGATATACTCCAGGCTTCCCTGAATAAAATTAACGCCGAACAGGCACTGGAGAATCTGCAGGACAATACGAAGCTGCAGCGGGCGAATTTGGAAAACAATATTCAGACCGCCCGTAGTGCCAGAACTGAACTTGAGACCCAGCTTTTGAACCTGGAGTCCAGGGAATGTGAAAGCTGGAGGTTGGACAACCTGCGCAGTGATTATGACGTGGCTCTGGAAGACTACCAGAACTGGCCAACGGAATCAGGCTGGTTCCGGGTGCTGGCTGCTAAAACGGCCATGGATTACTGCGACCCTGACGTTATCTCCCAACAAATCGATGGCTTGCAAAGCCAGATCGATTTGCAAAACCGGAATGAAGACTTATGGCAAGCTGACCTGGCAGCTTTGAAAAATGGACCCGATGCGGTGGAAGTAGAAAAACTCGAGCTCCAGCTCAGGCTGGCTGAAAAACAGTTGGAAAACCAATACATCAGAGCACCCTTTGCTGGCACTGTTCTCAGTCTCAACCAGGACCCAGGTGATCAGGTGACCCCGGGCACGGTCGCTGCCCAGGTCGCTGACATGGGTGAATTGTATGTCGAAGTTCCGATTTCTGAGGTAGACATTCCTGCGATAGAAATTGACCAACCGGCTGTCCTGACATTTGACGCATACTATGAGGAGGAATTCAATGGTACTGTCACCGCCATCTCGCAAAGCGGAGACCGGGCTACAGGCGTTGTAAATTATATTGTCACGGTAAGGATGGATGACGATTCAGACAGAATCAAACCCGGAATGACCGCTTCGGTAAGCATCCTGACAGACGAAAAGCCAGACGCGCTGGTTGTATCTTCACAATCAGTCTTTTCTCGTAATGGGATAGATTATGTTTATGTGCTGCGTGATGGCAATCTCGAAATGGTTCGGGTTACGGTGGGAGCCTACTCCAACCGTATGGTCGAAATTCTCGAAACAGATATTGCTGAAGGTGAATTGATCGTAGAAAACCCCCCGCTTGATATTCTCTCAAGTTTCGGGATGGGACAGGGGAATCCGTTCCGTGACTGAAAGCAAGCATCATCCCGTTATTAAAGTCCGCGACCTCACCAAGGTCTACAAGCTTGGTGAAATCGACGTTCACGCTCTCAGAGGCATCGATCTGGATATTTACCCGGGTGAGATGGTTGCGATTATGGGTCAAAGTGGCTCAGGAAAATCGACCTTAATGAATATGATCGGCTGTCTGGATTCTCCCAGCGAGGGTGAATATTATCTGGACGGCGAGTTGGTATCTGATCTGGTAGACGATCAATTGGCCATCGTGCGAAACAGGAAAATTGGTTTCATTTTTCAGAAATACAACCTGCTGGCCCGCGCGAGCGCGATTGAGAATGTTGAATTGCCACTGCGTTACAGCGATGACCCTACCAACATGACCGAGCGATCTAAAGAAATGCTCAGACTGGTTGGTCTGGGCGACAGAATGGATCATAAACCTAATGAACTCTCCGGAGGGCAGCAGCAGCGCGTTGCGGTTGCCCGCGCTTTGGTCAATAACCCTGCCATCGTGCTGGCAGACGAACCCACTGGCAATCTTGACTCGGTCTCAGGTCAGGAGGTCATGGATCTGCTGCTTAAGCTGCACAGCGAAAAACAGACCACCATCGTGGTCGTCACCCATGATAAGGGGATTGCCAGTCAGGCTCAGCGGATCATTCACCTGTTTGATGGCAAAGTTGTCGACGAGGAGGTGAACTGATGCCATTATTGAGAGTACTTAAAGAAGCACTGACCAGCGTTTTTTCCAATAAAATGCGCTCGTTTTTGACGGTTTTGGGGATTGTGATCGGGGTTGGCGCGGTAATTGGCTTGTTGGCTATCGGTGAGGGCGCGTCGGCAAGTATCCTGGGTCAAATTGAATCGATTGGTACCAACTCTATCTATGTGATGAGAAGCAGCCGAGACGATGTTAGCAACCCGAAACCACTCACGCTTACTGACGCGGAAGCGCTCTCGAACCGTTCGCGTGCGCCCCATATTATACGAGCCACGCCTGTTCTAACAGGGCAAACCACTTTTTCGTTAGGCGATATTAGCCTGCAAACCATGGTTTTTGGCAGTTATTCTGATTATGCTGAAATTACGGGGGTCGAAATAGCTGAGGGCAGTTACATCAACCCTTCGAATGTCGATAGCCGCGCGGCTGTGATTGTGGTTGGCCCGGACCTGGCGGAAGAATTGTTTGGGCGCAGCACTGGCGTGGTGGGCAGCATGGTTCGGATCAACAACTTCCCCTATCGTGTCATTGGTGTCACCAAAGCTGTGGGCGGAAACCAATTCAATAACCCCGACATGCAGGCTTATATGCCCATCACCACCATTCAATACCGGGTGATCCGGCAGGCCGTCCCCGAGGCTGTCAATTACATCATAGTTCAGGCACAGGATTCCCAGTCGATCAATCTGGCAATCGAAGAAGCCCAACGCGTCCTGCGGGAAACCCACCGCTTGACACCCCGACAGCCCAACGATTTCAACTTGACAAACCAGGAGGACATCCTGGACATTGCCAATTCGATCACCAGTATTCTGACTATATTCCTGGCGGGAGTCGCCGGGATTTCACTGTTGGTCGGCGGGATCGGAATCATGAACATCATGCTGGTGACAGTGACAGAACGGACCAATGAGATAGGACTGCGGAAAGCCCTGGGCGCCAGAAAAGCGGACATCATGCTCCAGTTTCTGTCCGAATCTGCTCTGCTCAGCCTGATCGGAGGCATCTTTGGGATCATCTTTGGCTGGTTGTTGGCCCTGGTGGTCGGCAACATTGCCAAAAACACCGGCACCCCGCTGATACCGGTGGTACAGCTGGAAGCGATATTATTGGCGACAGTTTTCTCTACCCTGGTCGGGGTCTTTTTCGGCTGGTACCCAGCCAGACACGCCGCCAGCCTCGAACCCGTCGACGCGCTTCGGTATGAATAAGGGCTGCAGATAACGGGTGATTAGCCTGTAAGCCAACCAAAAACGCCTGCTCGAGCAGGCGTTTTTGGATGAAGGGTCAAGGGCTAACCACCGACTCCGAGAACCAGCGCCAGCAGCACCCCACCGGCAATCACACTGCCAAGTTGACCGGCAGTATTGGAGCCCATGGCGTGCATGAGAATGAAGTTGGTGGGGTCTTCCTCCAGCGCCATCTTGGCTGAAAGCCGTCCGGCCATCGGGAAGGCGGAGATGCCGCAGGCACCGATCAGGGGGTTGACCTTGCCTTTAGTGACCACAGCCATCAGTTTGCCAAAGAGCAAGCCGGCTATGGTATCGATCACAAAGGCCAGCAAGCCCAAAGCCAGGATCAAGAGCGTGTCCAGGTTCAGAAAGCTTTGGGCGGTCATGGTGGAGCCAATCGCCAAACCCAGGAAGAGGGTGGCGATATTGATAAGTTCATTTTGTACTGTTTTGCTCAGCCGGTCAACAACCAATGCCTCCCGCAGCAGGTTGCCAAGCATCAGAGCCGCCATTAGCGGGGCCGCGTCCGGCGCGACCAGGGCAACCAACAGGGTCACCAGAATCGGGAAAAGAACCAGGGTAAGACGCGAAACCGGTTTGGGGGAGTATTCCATGCGGATCAAGCGCTCTTTGCGCGTGGTCATCAGCTTCATGATGGGCGGCTGGATGATTGGGATCAGGCTCATGTAAGAGTAAGCCGCCACCGCGATGGGCGCGATGAGGCTGGGCGCCAACCTCTCGCCCACGAATATGGCGGTTGGGCCGTCGATGGCGCCAATGCTGCCGATAGCCGCGGCCTCGTTGAGGGGGAAACCGAGCAAAATCGCCAAAAGCAGGGTGAAGTAAATTCCAAATTGCCCGGCAGCGCCCAGCAAAACCAGGCTGGGCTGCGAAAGCAGGGGGCTGAAGTCGATCATGGCGCCGACACCCACAAAAATCAACAGGGGGAAAAGTTCGGTTTTGATACCAGCATCGTAAATAACTTTCATGAAGCCTACCTGGTTGGACATGCCCAGGTTGGCCAGCAAGCAGCCAAAACCAATCGGCAGAAGCAGGACAGGCTCATATTCTTTCCAAATCGCCAGGTAGATTAACGCCAACCCGACCAATAACATGATGCCATTTCCCCAGGTAAAGCCAGCGAAACCCTTGCCTAACTCTTGTAGCAGTTGGGTGAAATCCATTAACCCCCTCCTACCCTTCGAAAGTTATGATTGGCTGGTTGTGTCTCACCTGTTCACCAGCGCTCACGTGGATAGAAGCGATGACGCCATCTCGGTCGGTCTTGATAGAATTTTTCATCTTCATTGCTTCCAGCACATACAGTTCCTGCCCTTTGGACACCGCCTGGCCCTCTTTAACCTCGATGGCGATGATCACACCCGGCAGGGGTGAGGTGATCGTCAGGTTGCCGGCGGCGGAGGGCGCAGGGACAGGTGGCGCAGCGACTGCTGCTGTCGGAACGCTGCTTTGCGCGGTCGGGGTGGGCTCCTGCTGATCTTCAGGCCAGACTTCATAAGGTTGCCCATTTACCTCAGCGATGACCGGTCTTGTGTTCAGATCATCAATTTTCACCTGATATTGTTTGCCTTCAATGTTGAGAATAACTTTCATCGGTTCCGTCCTCTGATGGTTTGGGTGTAAAGCTGTTGGGTTCGACCCGCGTTCAACCAGGCATTTTCAGCGCTTGGTCTTGAAGCTGGTTGGAATACAGAGGCCGAAACGTGGGATTGCAAGGCATAAGCGACGGCGATCGCAGCCGCCAAGGCCGCGTTGGGGTCACCAGCTGGTGCCTGGTTGAGCTCCTTGGGGTCAGCCGCAGTATCGGGCGCTTCCTCTTTGGTTTCTGGTCTGTTAGTCAGTTTGACCAGCAGTGCCATAATGCCCCAGAGTGCCAGAATCATCAGGAAGACCAGCCCCATGCCGATCGCGGTGATCAGCAAACCTTGATTAAAAGTTGTCATCATCACCGCCTATACCGGCATGTTGCCGTGCTTGCGGCCAGGATTTACTTCGACCTTGTTCTCAAGCGCCTGGAGGGCTTCAATGAGTTTCTGGCGTGTCTCTGCCGGTTCGATGACCTCATCAATGTAGCCAGCCCTGGCTGCCACATAGGGGTTGAGGTAATCTTCCTGGTATTGCTGGGTAAGACGTTCACGTTCTACCTGTGGGTCGTCGGCGGCTTTGATCTGGCGGCCGTGAAGAATATTGGCGGCACCTTCAGCGCCCATCACTGCAATCTCAGCTGAGGGCCAGGCATAGGTGATATCTGTGCCCAGATATTTGCTGCTCATGACCACGTACGCGCCGCCATAAGCCTTGCGGGTGACCAGACTGACCTTGGGCACCGTTGCTTCCGCGTACGCGTACAGCACCTTGGCGCCATGTCGGATCACGCCACCATGTTCCTGTTGAACACCGGGCAAAAAGCCAGGTGAATCGATAAAGGTAACCACTGGCAAATTGAAGGCATCGCACATGCGCACCAGCCGGCTGATTTTATCGGCCGAGTTGATATCCATCACGCCTGCCATCATAGCCGGTTCCTGCGAGACCACACCAACCGGTCGCCCTGCCAGGCGTGCCAGCCCGACGATGGCGTTAGGAGCATATCCGGCCTGGATTTCAAGGAAAGAGCCCTGATCCATGATGGCGTTGAGGGCGGAATGCATGCTGTATGGCTGGTTCGGGTCCGCGGGCACAAGATTGTTCAGCATCTGAGAACGGCGGTTCGGCGCGTCAGTCGTTTCAGCCACAGGGGGTTGTTCGACGTTGTTGGAAGGCAGGTAGGAAAGCGCGCGGCGTGCCAGTGCGATGGCTTCTTGTTCGTTGTCACCGACCAGGTGGCAGGTGCCGCTGGTGGTCAGATGCACATCGGCACCGCCCAGGGTCTCAAAATCGACGTCCTCTCCTGTCACGGTTTTGATCACAGCAGGACCGGTCAAGAACATATAGGATTGCTTGCGCACCATGATGATCAGGTCGGTCACAGCAGGGGAGTAAGATGCTCCGCCAGCGCAGGGACCCATGATCAGGCTGATTTGGGGGATGACCCCAGAGTATATGGCGTTTCGCCGGAAGATCTCTGCGTAGCCACCCAGGCTATAAACGCCTTCCTGGATGCGAGCGCCGCCGGAGTCGATCATGCCGATGATGGGAGAACCGGTTTGGGCTGCCAGATCCATCACCCGGCAAATTTTTTGGGCGTGCATCTGGCCCAGCGCGCCGCCCTGAACGGTAAAATCCTGCGCGTAGACATAGACCGTGCGCCCGTCCACCTGGCCATAGCCAGTGACCACGCCATCGCCGGGAGCAGACTTACCCTCGGCGTCGTTGGGGGCCACAGCCATGGCTCCGATTTCACGGAAACTGCCTTTATCGAGCAGCAGGTCAAGGCGTTCGCGGGCAGTCAGGCTGCCCTTGGCGTGTTGCTTGTCGATGCGGTCCTGCCCGCCACCCAACCTGGATGCGGCGCGCAGAGCCTTCAGTTTTTCAATGCGGGGGTTTTCCTCGGTCATTCAATCTCCTTGTTTGTTTTTTTTTGCCCCCTTGAGGTGAGAGTGGGGCATAAGTGCGTCAATATTGTAACATTTCTTTCCGCACTGAACGGGTGGTTTTAGGCACGGGATCTAACCCGAACAGACCTCCAGTACCATACAGCTTGCTTGCGTCCCGATGCGAGCGTGTTATAATTCTTTCAATGACTGGTCCGGTGCGCGGTCTGAATTCAGGCTGCAATCAAGGAGACCTGCAAAAAAATATTAAGGAGCATACGTCATGGCATTAACAAAAGAGGAAAAAACTGAAATTATCAATCAATACGCAACCAAATCGGGTGACACAGGGTCACCTGAAGTACAGATTGCGTTGCTTTCCAAAAGAATTGCCCAATTGACTGATCACCTGCGCGCGAACAAGCACGATGAAAGTTCCCGCCGGGGTCTGCTTCGGTTGGTTGGTCAGCGCCGTCGTCTGCTGGCATATTTACGCCAGAAAGACTACGAACGTTTCCTGACCATCACTGAGGCGTTGAGCATCCGCCGAAGATAGTTTCAGATAAACCGTATCGACCCGCTGCGATCTTTCTGCCAGTAAACCTGGTGGGAAGGTCGGCTGCGGATATTAACAATAGCCAGACGGGTATTGAAAAGCGCTGATCAACTCTGATCGCCGGTTTTCAGTCCCTGATCTGGCAACAGGTGAAAGGACTAAAATGAAACCTGAAGCAAAGTATTTTTCCAGCAAGCTTGGAAACAAAGAAGTCACCTTCGAAACCGGCCGCGTAGCCCGATTGGCTGGCGGTTCCGTGATTCTGCGCCAGGGCGACAGCATGATGTTTGCTGCTGCCACTCTGGGCGAGATCCGCGATGGCATCGACTTCTTCCCCTTAACCGTCTCTTACGAAGAGCGGATGTATGCCGGCGGTAAAATCCCCGGATCGTTCTTCCGTCGTGAAGGCCGACCGTCAACCGACGCCACCCTGGTGGCTCGTCTGACTGATCGCCCCCTGCGACCCCTATTCCCTGAGGGAATGCGGAACGAAGTACAGGTGATTCTGTTATCGTTCTCCGCTGATGACGAAAACCCGCTCGATATGCTCGCGATCAACGCGGCCTCAGCGGCCCTGATGATCTCTGACATCCCCTTTAACGGCCCTGTTGGCGCCGTTCGGGTTGGTTATGTCGATGGAAAACTGGTAGTAAACCCCACGATTGAAGAAATGGAAGAATCCAGCCTGGATTTGCGAGTTGCCGGTACCAAAGACGCCATCCTGATGGTCGAAGCCGGTGCTGATGAGGTGACAGAGATTCTGATGGTCGAAGCGCTGCAGTTGGCGCATGAATCCATCAAGCCAATTATTGAAGTTCAGGAACGCATGGCAGCCGAAATTGGCAAACCGAAACGTGAGGTTGTCCGGGAAACTCTGGATGACGGATTGGTTACTCTGGCGCATAACCGCATGGCTGATCGCTTAAACGCGCTGCTGGACATGTCTTATTCAAAAGAAAACCTCTATGGTGGTATGGATGAGCTCAAGGCGGCTTTCCTGGAAGAAATGGCTCAGCAAGAAGAACTGACCCCCGAACGCAAAAACAATCTTGGGCAGGCTTTCTCTGAAGCGGAAAGAATGATTATCCGCAGGCGAATCCTCAACGAAGGCAAACGACCGGATAACCGCAAAGTCTACGAAGTGCGTGAAATTTACTCCGAAGTAGACGTTGCCCCGCGCGCGCATGGTTCCGCACTCTTCACTCGTGGTGAAACCCAGGTTTTAACTTTCGCGACCCTTGGCACTCCCAAGGAAGCACAGGAACTGGATAACCTCGGCGGCATGGACCACAAGCGCTACATTCACCACTATAATTTCCCGCCCTTCTCCACCGGTGAGACCCGCCGGGTTGGCGGTCAGAGCCGCCGGGAAATCGGTCATGGTGCTTTGGCAGAACGCGCATTACTGCCGCTGATACCGGAAGAGAAAGAATTCCCATACACCATTCGCCTGGTCTCTGAAGTGATGGCCTCCAATGGTTCCTCGTCTATGGCATCAGTATGTGCTTCAACCTTAGCACTGATGGATGCCGGTGTGCCCATCACCGCGCCCGTTTCGGGAGTGGCCATGGGTCTGGTCAAGGAAGGCGACAGATATGCCATCCTGACGGATATCCTCGGCACCGAAGATCACCTGGGTGACATGGACTTTAAAGTTGCCGGTACCCGCAACGGTATCACCGCGCTGCAAATGGACATGAAAATTTCAGGTATCACTGCCGAGATCATGGCAGAGGCACTTCAACGAGCCCAGGACGGCCGTTTCTTCATTCTCGACAAAATGCTCGAGGTGATTGACGCCCCGCGTGCCAACCTGAAGTCATTCGTCCCCCGGATTGAATCGATCAAAGTTCCTATTGACAAAATTGGGGCGATCATCGGACCGGGTGGAAAGAATATCCGCGCTTTACAGGAAGAAACTAATACAAAAATTGATATTGACGATGATGGCATCGTGTTCATCGCCTCTGTGGATGGCGTTGGCTTTGAAGAAGCCCGCGACCGCATTTTGGCCCTGACCGAAACACCTGAGATCGGCAAGATCTACACTGGGAAATGTGTTCGTGTAACCGATTTCGGTGCCTTCATCGAAATTTTGCCCGGAATTGATGGATTGGTTCATATCTCTCAACTGGCATCAGAGCGTATTGATAAAGTTGAAGACGTTGTCAACGTCGGTGACGAACTGACTGTTATGGTGACTGATATTTCTCCTGACGGCAAAATCAGGCTCTCGCGCCAGGCACTCCTGGAAGGTTGGACTGCTGAAGAAGCCCGCGAGCACGATAACGCTAACCGCAAGAAGTCTAGTGGTGGCAGGCGCAGTTCGGACCGCAGTGGGGGGGATCGCCGTTCGGGTGGAGACCGCCGCTCCAGTGGTGACCGCCGCTCGGGTGGAGATCGCTCTTCCCGCAGATAATTTTTAGCATTTAGAAAGGGTGAGGTTTAGGCCTCACCTTTTTTATTTCAACAACGAGATCTTGTTGGGAGAATGTTAAAGTTTATGAAGAGTTCTTTGTTATCTGAAAGTGCAATTTGTTAGTCCCGCAGTTAAGACTCGAATATAAGGATTCCACTTTGACCAAGCGGCAGTTCTTGGCTAATTCGACCTGAATCAAAGACATAAGCACCTCCAAAAGCCTGATCTGGGGGATCAGAAATGCTGTTGATCATCAATACCGGGCGGTTTAGACTTGCTACCCGCTGCGCATAGGCATCCCGTTCTCCACCATACCAATATTCAGGCGTATAACTGACATACAGCGGCCATAGCAGCAGCTCGGAAGGCTGTGCATTGAACTTTAGTAGAAGGTCATCGTGCCACAAATCCCCACAGATAGCGGCCCCGATCGTTTTCCCGTTAAGCTGGAAGCAGTCATAGCTGCTGCCTTCCAGGTAGATACCAGAATCAGCCGCAGACGTTTTCCAACCTGGTGAAACCCGCCGAAAATTGAACAATAGATCTCCTCGTGACGAGATGACCATGTAACTGCTGAATAATTTTCGTCCTTCACGTTCGATGTAACCGAAGCCGATTCCGGTTTCATTCTCTCTGGCAACTTTAGCAAGTTGCTGGATCCGTTTGTCAGCTTGAGTGAGGGCAATTCTTATATCGTGTTTTTGTTGCCAACAGAGCGCCTCGAACCCATGAGCGAAGGATTCCCCAAAACAAAGCAAATCACACCCCTGCTGTGAGTAATCTGATAACCAGCGAGACATCTGGAAAAAGTTAAAATCCAGATCACCATCAATATATCGTTCGGCGATTAATCCGATCCGCATCGTTTATCCTCCAGTTGCTTGAGTAATTCGTCGCAGCGGGCATTCCAAAGCAGCTTGAAGTCCTCTTCGCTGACAATTCTCTTCTCGAGGTCTTTCACTGAGATTATTCTTTCCGCCACACACCAGTCCACGCAAACCTGGTAGGCTTCGCAATCGAGATCATCCTCATCCAGCACGATTGCAGCCTGGGATAAGCCCAGCAGATGCATTGCCAACGCGCGGTGGTGACCATCGGTTAGGATCAGGCGGCGGTTAAGGAGTTTGACCGGCAAGGGGTCAATCTCCATCATCTCCTGGCTCTCAAGCCAGACCAGGGTTTGCTTCAGGCGCGGCGCTGAAATGTAGAGTTGACTGGGCCGCAGGATCTCGAGGTCGGCGTAAAGTCGGTCGGGCGTCATGGACAGAATTGTAACCGAGCTCCCCCTGAATTCGGTTTTGTTTGACCTGAGGTGGGTTTCAAACGCTGAGGCTGATCTTTGCTCTCTCCAACTCCAGCCGCGTGCGGGCGTCTGTTTCAGTCGCGACAAAGCGCATGATCAACAGGCAGGGGTATTGGGGGCAGTGAGCGCAATTGCTGATCGGGCGTTTTGAAGCGCAGGCGCGGATCTGGCAGCCCTGACACATGCGCGATTCCAAACGTTCCTGGCTGTGACAGCCATAACAGGTCATGTCTTTGAGGCAAAAGCACAACTCCTCGCTGGAATATTCTGCTGCCAGCCAGCTCTTGTGAAAATCATCTTTCTTTCGAGTTGCCTGCAGAACCGGACATTCCTCACAATTCAAACCACAATACGCCAGTGGAAACATAAATCCCTCCTCTTGAAGTGGGTTCGGAAAACACTTCGCTTAACAAATGAGCAGGAATCGTGCCAGTTACAAGGCAGAAGGCTACTTAAGTAATAGCCTCATGGGGGGGTGTATGGCCTGGGTCAGGGTGAAGCCCAGGCTTTCGTAAAGTGGCTGCCCTTCAGGGCTGGCATCCAAATCGATATAATCCAGGTCCAGTTCATATGCCTTGCGGAGCAGTTCCTGCATGATCGCGCGCGCCAGACCCTGATGTCGGTAAGGAGGCAGGGTGAGGATATTGATGATGCGACCATAACGTCCACTGGGTGCCATGGGTTGCCACATTGCCTCAATCACATGCAAAAAACCAACTGCCATGAAAGTCTCGCCCTCCAGGGCCATCCAGGCAAAGATATCGCGTTCAAGATGATTGGAAAGGAAATTTCCGAGCTGTTGGGCCGCCGGTTGTTCGTCTTTGGGCTCGATGCTATAGCCCAGGGCGTCAAAAAAATCCAACCGCGACTGAATCAGCAGGGGGATATCTTTTTTTCGGGCGGCACGTAAGGTAGGGGCCATCTCAGATATTTTTATCGTTGAGCGATTTATTACGATAGGTCAAATCAGGGCGGATTTGCCACCCCTGGCTCTCCCAGAAGGCGTTGCCCTGCTGGTTGGTCGCAAAAACTAACATTGCGGCTCGGGTAATGCCCTCGGCTTTTAAGGCTTCGCAGGCATGCTCTGCCAGGAGCGTGCCAATCCCCTGCCTTTGGAGAGTGGGATGAACAGCGGCGTGGTAAATGTAACCCCGCCTGCCGTCATGTCCGGCTAAAATTCCACCGACAATTTGACCGTCCACTTCAGCAACAAAACAGGTGCTGGGGTTGCGCTGCAGGAATTTCGCAATTCCGCTTTCGCTGTCATCAATGCTGCGCAGTCCCCGGTTAAAACCCGGCAGGCTATTCCAGAGAGCGAACAATCCGGTATAGTCAGCCATAGTGAGTAGTCGCAGTGTCACAGCCATAATCTGATTAAATTAAACCATAACGATGCAAGGCAGTGTTTAAGATCATATTGACTAATTCTGTATGACCGATGCCATCCGCTTCGGCTTCGATGACGATATCCGAAAGTTTTGGCATCAGACCCGGCAGGGGGTTAATCTCCAGGATATAGGGCTTGAAATTATCGTGAACGTCAAGGCGAAAATCGATTCGGGAAACGTCCAGCGCGCCCGTCACGCGAAAGACTGCCGCTGCCAACCAGTTTAGTTCGTCGATCTGGTCTTCGTCCAGCGGAGCCGGGCAAAGATACTCCAGGTCTGCGGCGTAGGCGGTTTTCAGCTTGTTGCCATACACGCCGCCCGCCTCAATCCAGGGCTCCAGGTTGACTTCCATGGCTGGCAAGAAATGCAGCCCTGCCTGGATGCGGTGGGCGTTTTCGTCCATGGGAATACGGCGCGCGACCGGCCCGATCAGGTTGCCCACCAACCCGACCGTGACTTCACGACCTTCGATGTAACGTTCTACCAGGGCACTCTGTTTATATTTTTTCAGGATGTAGTCCAGTTGGGTGCGCAGCTCTTCTTCGTTATGCAGAATCGATTGATAGCTGATGCCCATGCCGGTGCCTTCACGGCTGGGTTTGATGAAGAGGGGAAACTCCATGCCTTCTTCCAGGGGTTCGTCCACCCGTTCAAAACTCTGAAACTCGGGCGTGGGCAGATTGTGCCAGGCCAGAACACGTTTGGTCATGGGTTTATCCAGCGTCAAAGCCAGTGTCAATATTTTTGAACCGGTATAGGGGATTTGAATTTTTTCAAAAATGGCTGGGATCTGCGCCTCGCGCGAATCGCCAAAATGGCTTTCAGCAATGTTGAAGCAGATGTCGGGCTTAAATTGGCGGACGGTATCGATGATGCTCTCATCGGCTTCCAGAAATTCAGCATGGTGTCCGCCTTCCTTGATGGCGTTCACCAGTGAAACTACGGTGGATTCAGAGTCGAGGTCATCCCACTGATCATCGCTCATTCCTTCAAAAACTGGCGCGTTTGTTTTCAAATTCGCTAATACCGCGACACGAAACCTCTTCATCTTCTCATCCTTTTCAATTTGTATTATAGGCGTGCAAGCAAGATTATAGTAGCTTTTGGAAAATGTTGAGCGGGTTGATCAAAGCAGGGAAGGTTAGGGTGATTGACCGAAGACTCTTCATGTTAGCCATCCGGACGGCAGCGCCAAGCAGCCCCTGAGGGAAAGCCACCAAAGGATATCAGGGAGGAGGAACCCCCTCCCTTTTTTGTTAACTCAAAGCCTACAATTCCACCATCTGGGCGTCAACTTCTTCAGCCTGGGCTATACCCCGCTCCACATTGACCAGGCGGAGCATAATAATTCCGGCGACGAAAAAGACCACCAGTGAGACGATCCCCAGCCGCGGGTCGCCAGTTCGCATGGTGATAAAAGCCATCAAAGCCGGACCTACAACGGTGTTAAACTTCTCAGAGACGCTAAAAAAGCCGTAAAATTCAGCACTTTTACTCTTCGGCATCATCTTGCCTATTAACGAGCGGCTTAGAGCCTGGCTGCCACCCTGAACCATTGCAACCCCGAAGCCCAGCGCAAACATGTGCCATTCTTCCTTAATGAAGAAGCCAAAAATCGCAATCAAGGTGTAAATCAGCAAGGCCAGGCTGATGGCTTTCTTGTTGCCTAGTTTTTTGCCCAGGTTACCAAACAAGATCGAGAAGGGTGCGGCTACGAATTGAACCATCAGGAAAGTGCCCAGGATGGTCAGAATGCCGAAGTCCAGGTCTGAAGCATAAGCAGCTGCCATGGTGATGATGGTCCCGATTCCGTTGGCATAGACAAAAAAAGTTACCAGGAAGAGAAAAAGGTCTTTAAATTCGCGGATGCTCTTAAATGAATTCCCCAGGCGTTGAAAGCTAACTTTAAGAACACCTTGACCAATTTCTGACTTGACGCCGCGAGCGGGTGGTTCCTTGACATGTTTGAAAATCGGGATCGAAAAAAGTGCCCACCAAACCGCGACGCTGACCAGGCTGAGCCGCATCATCAACGCGGTGGCCTGGTCTTCCGACATGTTGGTCATGAAACGCGGACCCACAAAGATCATGAGCACGTTGACCAGCAAAAGCAGCCCTCCGCCGATGTATCCCAGGGCATAGCCACGTGAAGAAACCTGGTCGATCTCGTCCTCCTCAGCGACGTGGGGCAGCAGACTGTCATAAAATACCAGTGAACCAGCAAAACCGATGGTTCCGAGAATGTAAAGAATGATACATAATGTTTGATCTGCCGGTTCGACCACAAACCAGAGCAAAGCCGTGCTGAGGACACCCAAGGCAACGAATAAGGCCATAAATACTTTTTTGCTGGCTTTGAAGTCAGCGATCGCGCCCAAAATTGGGCTGATCAGAGCGGCAATCAGGCTGCCGATGGCGACCGCGTTACCCCAGATCGGAACGGAATCGCCCAGCGCGATGTAGCTGGCGAAGTAGGTCGGCAATACCACCCCCATCACCGTGGTGGCAAAGGCAGAGTTGGCCCAGTCGTACATTGTCCACGCCCAAATGGCGCGCTTTCTCACATCTTGATCTACATCCATATTCATATCATCAACACCTTCCATATTTTCACCTGTTTATCTTTGCGTAATCTACGATTTGGGGCGCGTCTACCTGTGCGCCCAGTTCCATAAAAATATTGTCCATCATTTCCAGGAGACTGTCTGGCTCTTGGGCTGTGAGCAGGCTTTTCATCTTTTCACGGGGAATGTCGTAGGGATCCAGGTAGGTTTTAAGATATTTGCGGAAAGGCATCACGCCGCGCTCCGGCTGCAGCAGGATCATATCCTCAAGTTGAAAGCGCGCTGCCTGATAAACCTCCTGAACCGAGACTTCGTGCCGGTCGCGCCAACTGAATATCCAGGGGTTGGCTTTGGCTGCTCTGCCGATCATAACGGCGTCACAGCCTGTCTCCTCGAGCATTCTTTTGGCATCTGCGACGGTGTTTACATCGCCGTTACCAACCACGGGAACGTTCAGTCTGCGTTTTAACTCAGCGATTGGCCCCCAGCGGGCCGGCTTGTTGTAGGATCGTTTTTGTGTTCGCCCGTGCAGCGCCACCAATCTGGCGCCGTTTTCGACCGCCAGCTCTGAGAGTTCAATATAATTTAGGCTGGTCTCGTCGCGACCCATGCGCATCTTGGCGGTGACGGGCACACTTACCGCCTGGGTAACCAGCCGGAAGATATCACGAACCATCTCGGGGTTCCCCATCAAACCGACACCGGCTCCCCGTCCGGCAACGCTTTTTGCCGAACAGCCCATGTTAATGTCGATCATATCGGGGTGGAATTCCTCCTCAATGCGGGCAGCGCATTCTGCTATGCGGACCGCATCGTTGTCCAGTAATTGCACCGCAAAGGGGCGCTCTTTCTCCCGGAAGAGCAGCCGTTTCTTTTCATAACTTTTTTGATGGGCGTAATCGAGAGTGTTGACAAATTCAGACACCGAATAAGCCGAACCCAACCTGCGGGTGATCCAGCGGAAACTGGCGTCAGAAAGCCCATCCATCGGCGCCAGGATCAGTTGCCCATAGATGGGAATGCTGCCGATCATCAGGCTGGGGGTTTGCTCTGCCTGGTCCATATCAGGCTGAAATCCTGAAGAAAAAGGTCACAATCTTGTGCCCGCCAACAGGAAGTTCGATTTCCCCTGCTTGATTGATTGAGACCTCAGCGATAAAGCTCTCATCCAGGTTGACCAATTCCACAGATTTGAAGGGAAGGTGTGGCTTGATTTTCAGATCGATGTTATGGCTGGCAAGGTTGACACCGCGCAGAATCCATCCCGCTTCGTTCTCGGCTTCTTTGAGGGCGGTGATCATGAATTCGCCTGGCGAGACACTCACCATCCCGGCACTGGCTTCCATGGGTCCAGCCTGCACAGGCAGGACGCAAGCCTCCAGGTCGCTTTGGAAAGACTGTGCCAACTGCATCGCGCTGCCAAAATATGGCCCGTGGGGAATGATCGCGTACTTGAAAAGGTAGGTGGCCTGCTCCTGGGCGCCCAGGGTAGGAAGCGGCGGCCCGGCTTGCCCCTGGCGATTCCAGAGATCATCGCGCGAAAGCCAACCCACACAGCGCAGCAGGGTGAGCACAATTTCCGCCCGCCCTTCTTCGTCCCTCATCACGGCGACTTCTGGCAGACCACGGTTGGCCACCGTCAGGCCGTGGCTGGCAGCGCTGACGTCAGCGAAGGCGCGCTGCGGCACTTCAGGGCGGGGAATCTCCCGCCAGGTGTGATCATAACCGGGCAGGTCGAGCGGGCGCTCTACAATCTGGAAGTGACCATCAAAGCGGGCTTGGTCTGCTACCACTCCAGTTGGGAAGCGCACCTCCAGGCGGTGATCCAGCGCGCGGTTATCGAAGACCACCTGAAGGTTGACCTGCGGCAAACCTTTTGTCAGGCTGATGGCCACGTCCAGCGGGCAGGTTACCAATTCGCGTGAGCGAGTCTGCCGGTGTACTCTCAAGCCAATGGGCAGATCGAGGTTCATCTGCAGTACCAGCATTTCAGAGACATCATTTTGGATGGTCTCGACACTGACAATGTGGGGGCTGAAAGCCTGGTCATTTTCAGGCGGCGTGAAATTGTATTCATCGCCGCGGTCGCCGCGGTCGACAAAGGTGTTCAGGTTTTCATAGAGGACTTGGGTAGTTTTGTCGTAGAGGCTGAAACTGCCGTCCTCCCCGGTCAGGGTGAGGGTGAAAAACTCGTTGGAGATGCTTTCCTGCTCTTCTTCAGCGTCTTCCCAGGGATCGATTGTCGCTTGCTTGGCAGGTTCGTTCAACGCCCACCAGGTGCGGTAACCCAGAGCGGGCACGTCGCTGGCGACAAAGGAAAGACGCGCAGCCGCAACGTTGAACACTTTGACCCGCACCAGCATATCCGGATCGCTGAAGGTGATCATGCCTAAAATCTCGGTCAGCGTGCTTTCCAGTTTTTGGTTATCGGGCGAAAGTGAGCCAGAGAATTCAGCTTCAATGCAGGGCAGGTCTGTGTCTTGCCCCAGTTTCGCGCTAATCAGAGTTCGATTGTTGTGTCCGCTTGCGCTGGCGTGGGTCAGCAAACCCATCAGCTCTTTGACCGGATAGGTATTCGATTCCAGAAATTCCCTCTCTTCCAAGTACCATTCGCAGGGCAGCTCTTCTCCCTGCTGGTCAACCAGCCTAATAACGGCGTTTTCCTCCGGAAGGTCAATGCTGACAGAAACCAGATCTGTCTTTGGATACGGGGAGGCGTTGAAAACGGTCACTGCGGCAAGCTTGTTGTCAAACTCAGGTTTTCGAGTGTTGACCTCCGAGATGATCGCCTTCAGACTTTGCTGTGTGAGGGCTTCCGCAATCTGGTCGACCTGGTCAAATCGGCTGATCATATCGGCATGGGTTTCGTCGATCGAGCACCCGCAAATCGAATCGTGCGGATGGTTGCTGATCAGCAGCTTCCAGGCCTGGTGGATGAGGGGGCCGGGGTCGTTGATGCGAGCGCTCTTTTCGTGATGCTTTTGCGGTAAAAAGGCGTCGTGGCCGCGTTTGAGTAATTCTGCCCAGGTGCTGAAGGGTTCCACCCAGCGTTCCAGCATGGTTTCGCAGTAGTGATTGCGCTGCTTGATCCACATGCGCGCCGAGAGGACTCCCGGTAGCATATGGGCTTTTTGTGGGTCGCGTAATTCCCCGGTCAGGGTCTGCAGGTTAATCCCTTTTTCTTCTATCTCATCGGTCACGGCTGCCAGATAGGCCGGCAGGGTCGAATGGAGGGCCCTTCTTGCGGAGGTTTCATGTTGGTTGTAGTAGCGGATGTGTTCAGGCAGCTCGGGACGCGGCTCGAGGTGATCACTCCCGCGCATCAACAGGAAGTGGCTGGTCGGGTTGAGTGCTTCCAGCCGGTCAACTTGCATATTTAAATCCATCAGGCTCTGGTCGGGGTCTGGGGCAGGCCATTCGGCGATGTTTCCGTAGCCGTCGTAGAGATGTGCCAGTAAAACGCTGCTGCTGTCGGGGCCCTGCCAGCGCAGCAGGGTGGGGAAGTCCGGGGGTACTCCCCGCCAAAGGCAGGCGGTGTCCATGTGGAAACCCTTGAGGATCTGGGGCATCTGACCGATGTGCCCGAATGGATCGGGGATGTAGCCAATCATCATCCGCTGACCGAAAAGTGAGCAAATTTGCCTGCCGATCATCAGGTTGCGGATGGTAGCTTCGGGAGAAACCAGGTATTCGTCCGGCAGGATGTACCAGGGACCAATCAAAATGCGCTGCTGCTGGATATATTTCTGCAGCAGCGGCAGGTTTGCCATGCGCATCTGCAGGTAATCTTCCAGGACAATAGTCTGGCCGTCCAGCATAAAGTGCAGGTATTCCGGATTCTGGTCGAGAATCACCAACAGGTTATCAACCAGGTGAACAAGTTGAAGGCGAAATTGCTGAAAAGTCTTGTACCATTCGCGGTCCCAGTGAGTATGAGAAACTATGTGTAAGCTTTGCATGGAATCTCCTTGGTTTGTCAGGTAACCAGCCTAATTATGCCATAAAAGAGATGAGCGGCGGGCTTCCAGTGAACGCCCGAGGTTACGACCGTGCCGGGGTGGTTTTTTTACAATTGTTGCAGCGCCCAGCGGATCGATTCGGCTACAATCGGGTCGCTCTCCTGCTGCAAAGCCTTTTCCAAGAGCGGGATGAACTGTTTGCGGCCACTGTTGCCCATCACAATGGCGATATTGCGTCTGAAGCCCGCGTGGCGGGCGCGCGAAACTGGCGTGTGCTGGTATCGCTGTTTGAATTCTTCTGCCGTCAACCTGAAGTTTTCCTCCAGATCGACGAACTCGTCAATGAGAGGTTCATGCCCCTCGGGGATTCTCGCATTTTTATTTGCCGGGCAGACAGTCTGGCATTGGTCACAGCCAAACACCCGCTTGCCGAGCGCGCCCCGCAGCGGCGCGGGAATTTCCCCCCGGTTTTCGATGGTCAGATAACTCAGGCAGCGATGCGCGTCAACCGTCCGGTCAGGACCGATGGCCTGGGTCGGGCAAGCGCGGACACACAGCTGACAACCTTCACAGCCATCCGGTTCGAACGCTGGGTCGGGTTCCAGCTTCAGATTGGTCAGCAGCTCTGAGAGGAAAACCCAGGAGCCATAAATAGGATTGATTAGCAGTGAGTTGCGCCCGATCCATCCCAGCCCGGCCTTTTGCGCGTAGCCTTTCTCGAGAATGGGAGCGCTGTCCACACAGGCATAGGTTTCAAGCGTGTTTCCAGCCAAGTCTCTGATCAGATCAACAAGGCGGTCGAGGCGTTCCTTCAGAATTTCGTGGTAATCTGATTGCAGGGCATACGCGGCGATCCTGCCCTCCAGGGGGTGTACGGCTGACGTCTGGCTGGGCGGCGGGTAGGGTGAGAGCAGGCTGATCAGGGTCTGACCTGAAGGCAACAAATGCCTCGGATTTGCCCGTGCTGCCAGCGCGCGCTGATTGGCCAGATAACGCATGCCGGCGTGTTGCTCAGCCTCGATCCAGTTTTTGTAGCGCTGAAAACCAGGCACGGGGTCAATATTCGCGAAGCCAACCGCAACAAAGCCGAGGCTTTCAGCCCCGGCTTTGATCATTGCTTTCAGAGTCATGTCCTGTGTTTAAACGATGTTGTATTGGAAATAAAAGTACCCGAATGGCACGTTATTGGCGTTGACGATATTCCAATTGCTCTTGGCCACGCCGACAGTCTGGGGGGCGGTGAAACTTAACGTGAACTGAACGCTCATGGTCGGGGGTACATCGACCGGCATCTTGTAGGTGGTAGGCGAAATACCGAAGTTGTTGCCGTCAACAAACTGGATGTAATAATCGGTTGTCCAGGTGGTGGTTCCTGTATTCAACAGGGTGACCGTTACCTGAAACTTGCCGCCGGCGGTTACATCAGAATCGTCCGCGGGATTGCTGCGGGCCCAAACCCCGGCATCTATCCCGCCGGAGGTGGTAGGCACCGTGGTGGCTCTTGTCGCCTGGGGTGAGGGGGTGACCCCTATGGCGGCAGTCGGGGCGATTGGCTCGAGCGTCGGAACCTGGGTCGCGGTGGGTTGTGGTGTCGCAGTGGGTATGGGCGTGTCTGTTGGACGGGCTATGGCCGTCTTGGTGAATTGCACCGCCACGGTTTGAGCCACGCTGGTTTGGCGCGTCTCTTCAGCCAGCGGGTCTTCGCTTGGACGGCAACCGGCCAGCATTACTAACAAGATAAGCCCTATCAGGAGGACTGTTTTGGTCTTTTTTGTTTCCATCATTTCGCCTTTCATGAGACGGATAATCGTATGTTGGTAATTGTGATGGCTAATTTCTTATTTGTCAAGTTGACTGAAGCGCAGGGTGCAAGCATCACGACACAAAGTTTCACTGACGAAGGATCGGCAAAAATCGATTTTTGTCATGGTTTTATGACTGGCTGCAGCAGGTGGATCACATCTCCAGAGGGCGAGCCGTTCGCATCGAGAACCAATATGATTTTCACCTGTCTGCCCCCCAGAGAAACCAGATCAACATCAAGGGTCTGATGCTTCTGGTCAAAGGTCTCACGCCAGGTCTCCAATTCGTAGACATTGCCTGAGGAATCTTCGTATTTCAGGCTGAAATTGACGTCACAGGCAGTGTTTCCTCGTCGGCAGCCCAATACTGCCCGAAAATGGGCGTTGGCAGGGATGGTCATGGCGGGGAAGGTGCCTTTGAGGTAGGCCTCATCAGCGTTGTAGAGCCCCAGCCAGAGAGCAGTTTCATCATCCTGGTATCCATCTTCCAGGATCGGGTTGTTGTCTGAATAGACGAAACCGCCGCTGTCGCCGGGTTGACCCGGGCAATGCAGCGTGCCGGCAGGTCCGGTCCAGGTGGCAGAACAATAGGAGTCAGCCAGATTGATGCTGTCACCACGTACCTGGATTTCCGTCCAAAAGGTGGCATCGGGGTTTTTGAAAGCGAAGACCACGCCTTCTGCGGTGCGCAGTTTGAACTCCGCTTTGTAAGCTCCCGCGCCTGCTGGGGCGGTGAAAGACACTGAAATCACGGCAGTTTGGCCCGGAGCGACCGGTTTGTCGCTGATCGGTTGACTGGCTGGCGCGCCCATGCCACTGCCTGAAACGAATACCAGGCTGTAGTCAGTTGTCCAGGTGCAGGAACCTTCATTCCTGAGCGTCCAGGTCTTGGTGAACGCTGTGCCCGGGTAAAACTGGCTGCCATCGGGAACTGTCTCGTCCACAAAACCAGCCAGGTTGCAGGTCTGATCGTTGGTTGGTGCCGCTGTAGGCTCTTGATTTTGAGTGGGAAGCGGCGTTGCCGCCGGTGTCGCAGCAACCGTTGGCAGAGCGGTTAGCTGAGCGGTTGTGGTTTTTTGCTGGGCGGCCTGATCGGTGGCGACTATGGAGGTGGTCATGGCTTCAATGGTGCTGGCGGCAGACGTGCGGATGGCTGAAAGTTGGTCTCCGCCAGTGGGGGTCGGTTTGGTCTCGGCGCAGGCAGAAACAAGGACAAGAGTCAGCAGAAGTGTGATGCTTACAAAATATTTTTTCAAACCTTCCTCCATCCAGGTAAACGGTCAACATTGGACATCTCTGTTTGTTATCTCTCAGGTTGCAAGTGCCACGCCAGGCTGCTACGGCTGGCGCCAGGATATCTTAGGGAAAAAACCGGGTTCTTGTCAGGAGCCCGGTCATGAGTGCAGCCAGAAGTCAACGACCGACAATAATTGTCCGGAAGAATGTTTTGAGCTTGAATTTATCTCCGCTTAACAAGTGCTGAGAGCTGAAAAGGTTGGAGACACCGCGGATGGTCAGGTAGACGGCAGCCAGCAAGACCAGCAGCGAAAGGGCGATCTGCCAGAGCGCAACCTTCCCAATGGCCAGTCTGGCCATCATTACTACCGGGGATGTCAACGGGAAGATGCTCAAAAATGTGGTCAGAAACGAATTTGGGGTGCTGATTATCTGGTTGATGACGAAGAAAATGAAAATCAACGGGAGCGTAATGATGAAAGAGCTCTGATTGCCCTCTCTCAGATTGGGCGCCAGCGCGCCGACCCCAGCCATCAGGCTGCCAAACAGGAAAAACCCCAATAAGAAATAAGGCACACCAAACAGATAAACCTGGTTGGGGATGTCGATGCCCTGCAGGAAGGGGATGCTGGTCCCACCCAACTTCGTAATAATCGCCAGCGCGCCTCCCCAGGTAAGCATCTGGAGCAGGCTGGCAGTGCCATGGCCCAGCAGTTTGCCCATGAATAAGTCCATGGGGCTGACAGAGGTCAGCAAAATCTCGATGGTTTTGTTTTCTTTATCCTTACCGACCGAGCTGAGCATGAAACTCGAGCTGGCCAGGATTAAGACGTAAAAGAGGATAATAATGGCGTAGGGAGTGAGAAAGGTCGCCAGGGATTCCTGGTCGCGAGTGTCGGCAGTTTCAGGGTCGAGGTATTGGTAGTTATAGGTGACCGGATTATTGTAGCGCAGGTAAAGTTGCTGGTCAGCACCCATCAGGTTGTAGTTGATCAACTCGTCCAAAGTGCCTTGCTGGACGATCTCGGTGACCATATTGATCTCGGGTTTTATGTAGGTGACTTTTCCTGACTCCAGATAATCGGGGGGGATCACGAAAAAGCCTTCCAATTGACCCGCGGCGGTACGCTGCCTGGCGGTGGCTTCGTCTGCAACTTCGACCAGGGCGCCACCGGTCAGCCAGACCGGATAATCATTGATCAGCCCGCTTTCATCCACGACGCCAATTGGCAGGGCGTTAGCTATTTCGCTTGTAAAGATCTGTTGGATACTTTGATCATCGCCATCATTTAGCAAACCAAGCGCGAAAAGGATTATGGCCGGGATCAGTGGGACCAGGATGACGGTGAGAAGAAAGGAGCGTCTGGTGATGATGTTGAGTAGTTCAAACTTAAACACTTTCCTGAGGTTATCCATGACTCACCTCCTTCGCGAAGAGGTCGCGAAGTTTCAGCCGTTTATTGTATTCCAGCAATCCGCGGCGATACGCCTTTCCCGACAGCCAGAATACAAGCAGGATCGATGCGATCAGGACCACAAAGATCAGCATGATTTCCCAGGTTGCAACCCGGGTGAAAGCCATACGCATGCTGAGCGATAATGGAGCACTGAGCGGAAAATAACTCAATATCCGTGGAATAAGCCCGTTTGGATTGGTAAAGAAAGCCTGGAAAAAATAGAACGGCAGCATCGCCGGCAGGATTATCAGAGCGTTGACAGACTGGGCTTCTTCCATGCTGCTCATTGTCGCGCCGATGATTGCCAACAGCCCAGCTGCAGCAACAAAAGCCAACACCAGCAGTGTCAGGCCGAGCGCCAGGTAGCCAGCCGAGAGGTTGAGATCGCCAAGAAAGGTCAGCCTTTGTCTGAAGATCAGCCCACCCAGCGCCAGGATCAGCACCCAGATGAGGATTTGGGTCAGCCCTACTCCCAGGTTGCCGATAGTTTTTCCACCCATCAACTGGTTGGGGCTCACCGATGTGATCATGATTTCCATGGTTCGGTTTTGCTTTTCTTCCACCAGTGACTGTAGGAGATAGCCACCGCCGCTCATGACCAGTATGAAATAAAGAATGCCAATCAGAATGGGGACAAAAATACGGTGCCAACCGGTTCCATCTGAAGTCTCACTTCCATCCAGCGACTCGAGACTGATCTGGCTGCCCGCTCTGATGCGCTCAAGATAAGGCAGCTCCTGGTTCAGCATCAGGTTGTCTCGTAATAACTCGTTAATTTGATTCTGGACATCGGAACTGGGTTGTGAGTTGGCATAATAAGTGACCTGGTACGTGGACTGATATCCAGCCGGAATAACGAGGTAACCCTGCAGGCTGCCATTTTCGACATCGGCTCTGGCTGAGGCTTCATCGTCATAGGGGATCAGAGGGATAAAAAGCTTAAGGAAGCCAGTCTTTTCCGGAATTTGCTGGGGTTGGGTGATCAGGTCGGCCTGGTCAACGTAGCCAACTGGGTCCTGGTTAAAGGAGAGAAAGCTAAACAAGATTGAAAGTGCCATGATCAGCAGAAAACCGACCGGCACACCCAGCAGCGCTATCCAAAAACGGCGTTTGCCAACATGTTTGAAGTACTCGTATTTTGCGACGTCAATTACTTTCTTCATGGTTATTCCTGCCTTCTTTGACCACCTTGATGAAAATTTCGTCCAAAGACGGGGTGGCAATTTCGAAGGAATTTAAGCCGATTCTCTGATCGATCAATTGTTGCAAGACCTCGCGAGGTGAAAGACCGTCTGAGGGGGTCAGACGATAGTTGAGCCCATCGCGCTCGATGCCTTGTACGCCTGGAAGGTTCTCGGGCAGTTCGCTGTCTGTTTGAATAAACACCTGGTTGGTAGCAAAGCGTTCCTGAACCTCTTTTAGTGCGCCTTCCAGCAAAACCGTACCATGGTCAATCAGCACGAGGCGGTCACAGAGTTGTTCCACCTGATTCATCTGGTGGGTGGACATGATAATGGTCCGATTTTGGTTGCGCAGTTCAATCAGCAGGTCTTTCACCAGCTGAGTATTGACCGGGTCGAGCGCGGCAAAAGGCTCATCGATAATAATAATTTCCGGGTCATGAATTAAGGCTGCGATCAACTGGGCCTTTTGCTGCATGCCCTTGCTCAGTTCTTTGGTTTTTTTCTTTTGGTGTTCAGTCAGGTCCAGACGCTCAAGCCAGATTGGAAGTTTTTCATCAATTTGCTCTCTGCTCATATTCTTGAGCGTTGCCAGGTAAGTCAGATTGCGGGCAACCTCGACGTCCTGGTAGAGACCGCGTTCTTCCGGCAGATAGCCGATATGATTCAGCTTTTCCGCAGTCATGGGGCCACCTAAAATTGAAATGCTGCCCTTATCGGGTTGATAAATATCCAATATTACCCGTAAAGAAGTGGTTTTACCCGAGCCGTTAGGGCCAAGCAGACCAAAAATCTCTCCGGGACGAACGCTAAAAGAGACGTCTTTGACCGCCTGGGTTTCTCCGAAGCTTTTGGCAATGTGACTGACAACAATTGTGTCCATGTTTTCTCCATGTGTAGAAGATTATTCAAAAAAAGTTTACCATAATTAGGGAACCATAAAGCGAGGTCTGCCTGAAGGCTGACTGGAGAAAGCCTGCCGTTAATAACAAGATGGAGGGCCGTCGCCCTCCATCTCATGAGCAAAAAAGGATCACTCTTTCTCGTAGGCTTCGCCTTCAGCAGCCGGTGCCTGACCCTTGCCAATGAAGCCAGCCAGGACGATCATGGTGATGAGATAAGGCGCCATGGCCATAAATTGAGGCGGGATGATACTGCCGAGCAGAGAAAGTTTGGAACCAATCGCATCCGCGAAACCAAAAAGCAAACCCGCGCCCAGAGAGCCAAGCGGCATCCAGTTGCCAAAGATCATGGCTGCCAGCCCGATAAAACCTTTGCCCGCGGTCATACCTTCGTCAAACCTGCCAACGGATCCCAGCGTAAAGAAAGCACCACCGATGCCTGCCACCACACCGCTGAGAAGGATGCCCATATAGCGGGTTTTGATGACATTGATGCCCAGGGTGTCTGCCGCTTTGGGATGCTCACCGACGCTGCGCAGCCGCAAGCCCCAGCGTGTCTGGAAGAGGGCCAGCTGCAGCACGATCAGGATGGCAAACATCAGGTAAACAAAAATATTCTGATTGAAGAGAATCGGGCCCAAGAGTGGTATGTCTGCAAGCAGCGGTAGAGGCACGCGCGTGAACATATTCGGTCGGTTCAACGCCGGTATGGTCTGCAGGAACTTCTGGGAGATAAAGGCGGTCATGCCGGCTGAAAAAATGTTGATGACCGTGCCCGAGATGGTCTGGTTGACCTTGTACTTGATAGACAAGACCCCCAGAATCAGCGCGAGGAGTACTGATGACAGAATGCCGCCGAGCAATCCCAGCCAGACATTCTGGGTGAGGCTGCCGACAATCGCGGCAGTCATCGAGCCCATCAGCATCATACCTTCAATGGCAATGTTGATAATGCCGCAGCGTTCTGCCAAAATACCCGAAAAAGCGCCCAACGTGATGGGAACAGCCAAAAGTACCGCGCTCGAGAGCATGCCGGCCAGGTTAAGTGACATCCCCGAGGCCTGCCAGACCAAAAAGGCCATAATGAAACAAAGCGCGGCGACGCCGACCATCAGGTTCGTCCGCCTGCCAAAACCTTTGACAAGTTGGAAGAGGCCGATTGCCAGTACGATGCCAGCCAAAACCAACAGCGTCAGCCTGGAGGGAAAAATCAGATCGCGCATAGTTCCCTGATCAATTCCACCTGGCGTCATGACAAAACGGGTCAAGGTATCAGCCGATGTCCCTACAGCGAACACAAAAAAGATTAACAGGGCAATCAGGATCTCTGTGGTTCCTATCCCTACCCTGCGGGCAGGAGAGACATCGTCGATATGTTTGTGTTGGATCACCTCGGATGCTGCTGTCATGACTGGCCTCCCCAACCACTCAGGAATACCTGTTGTTCTTCCTGTTTTGGTTTACGCAAACGATAAATTGAGCGGATAATAGCAGGCGCGGCCACGAACATCAGGATAATTGCCTGGATCACGTCCACTATGTCGATGGGGATAGAGGAAACAACCATCATGCGGGTTGCTCCGTTGCGCAGGGTGCCGAATAGAAGTGAAGACAAGACCACACCCAGGGGGTGATTATTGCCAATCAGTGCCAGGGCGATGCTGTCGAAGCCGTAACCTGAAGAAAGCCCGAGAGCCATACTGTGATTGACTGCCAAAATCTGCACCGCGCCGGCCATGCCTGCAAGCGCTCCTGAAAGGGTCATGCCGATAATGATCGATTTGCCGGTGTCCAGACCGGCGTAGCGGGCGGCTCGTGGGTTGGTGCCCACGGTTCTGAGGTTGAGCCCCCAGGTAGTTTTGAAGAGCAGCCACCAGACCAGGTAAGCGGCCAGAAGGGCAATGAAAAAGCCAGCGTGAAAACGGATTGGTTTTTCAAAAAACTGAGGAATCATGGCAGTTTTCTGGATGATCGGACTGAGTGGCAGACCACCGGAATCAGGTCGGGTCATGGGGCCTGAGAGAAGCCATTCTGTCAGGCGGAAGGCAATCCAGTTCATCATGATGGTATTGATGACCTCATGCCCACCAGTTTTGGCTTTAAGGAAGCCGGGGATAAAGGCCCAAAAGGCACCCCCGGCCGCGCCGGCCAGGAAAGCCAGCGGCATGTGGAGCCAGGCGGGCAGCCCGGTAATCGAGTAGCCAACGAAAGTAGCGCAGGCCGCGCCGATGAAAAGTTGCCCTTCCACGCCGATATTAAATAACCCCGAGCGGAAGCCCAATGCAACCGCCAGACCGGCGAAGATGTAGGGCGTTGCCTGGACCAGACTTTCCAGGAAGGGGTTGAAAGCCCTGCGAATCTCCTGCGCGTCCCCACTGCCAAGCGACTGGATCATGCGGGCGGGGTCGCCCAGCGAACCGGTGAAAAGCGCTTTATAAGAAGTGATGATCTCCGTCCAGGCCTGCGAAAACCCCTTCGGGATAGAATTTCCGAACGCCGCCCAGACTGTCGGGCTGGTAATGGCGATCAGAAGCGCGCCAATGATCAGCCCAGTCAGAATGGCCAGGAGAGGGATGGTAGCCTTGCTCAGGAAAGAGCCTTTTGACTTTTCAGCCTCAGGTTCTGTTTCGTGTACTTCATTGAGGAACTCTTGTCCAAGGTCTTTTTTTTCTTCAGTCATTTGGCAATCTCTCTAAAAAGTGGCCTCAACCACAGTGGATTCCTCTATCGGGATCGGGCCTTCAGGGATAACACCAGCCATCAACAAACCAATATACTCTTTGCTGATACCTTTGTTGGGGACCACGGCAAGCACTTGCCCGCGATACATGACAGCGATGCGGTCGGACAATTCCATGATCTCATCCAACTCGGGCGAGACCAGTAACACCCCCGCACCCTCATCGCGTTTTTGTACGATGCGTTTATGGATATATTCGATCGAGCCAACGTCCAGTCCACGGGTGGGTTGAGAAGCCACCAGGAATTTGATTGGCCGCGAAAGTTCCCGCGCGATGATGACTTTTTGCTGGTTACCACCAGAAAGTGACCCAACCGGCGTCATGGCGCTGGGTGTGCGGATATCAAACTTTTCGATCAATTTTTCAGCATTCTCGAGGATGACTGGGTATTGCAGCAGAACGCCTTTGGAGAATGGCTCTTTATAGTAAGTACACAAGACCAGGTTTTCAGCAACAGGAAAGGGCAGCACCAGACCGTCTTGCTGGCGGTCTTCGGGGATATGCGCTGTACCCAGTTCCGTGATCTGCCTGGGACTGAACCTGGTGGTATCCTGACCGAGAATAGATATCTTGCCAGCGGCGTGTTTGAGCAGTCCGGTTACAGCGTAGACCAGCTCGGTCTGACCATTGCCCTGCACGCCTGCCACGCCAACAATCTCACCGGCACGAATGTCCAGCGAAACCTTATCCACGCAAACATCATCCTGTTTATCGATAACAACCAGATCGTCAATCGAGCAGACCACATCACCCGGGCTGCTCTCTCTACGTTCAACCTCAAGTTCCACCTCGCGCCCCACCATCATGGCTGCCAGAGAGGATTTGTCCGCTGTTTCAGGGGTGGTCTCGCCCACCATCGCGCCGCGGCGGATCACCATAATCCTGTCAGAAATTTCCAGCACCTCGCGCAGTTTGTGGGTGATGAAGATGATCGATTTGCCTTGTTCCACCAGCAGGCGCATGATCTTGAAGAGCTCATCCGCTTCCTGGGGCGTCAGAACCGCGGTGGGTTCGTCAAAAATCAGGATTTCAGCATCGCGATAGAGCAGTTTGATGATTTCAACCCGCTGCTGGACGCCCACAGGGATATCCCGCACGTAAAGATCAGGGTTGACTGCCAGGTTGAAGCGGTCTGAGATTTCCCGGATGCGCTGGGCAGCCTTTTCACGGTCCAGAAAACCGAGATTCTTGACGGTTTCATTGCCCAGCATGACGTTTTCGGTGACGGTGAAGACAGGGATGAGCATGAAATGTTGGTGAACCATGCCGATGCCCTGGTCGATGGCATCGTTAGGCGAGTCGATTATGACCTTTTGGCCGTTGACAAAGATTTCACCTTCGTCTGGCTGGTAAAGCCCATAGAGGATGTTCATCAAAGTGGACTTGCCAGCGCCGTTCTCACCCAAAAGCGCCAGAATCTCGCCTTTATGGAGGGTCAGGTCGATATGATCGTTGGCTAATACCCCCGGGAATCTTTTGGTGATCCCTTTCAATTCAAGAATTGGAGCCATATGATTTCGTTCCCTTAAAGATTGATTTGAATTATCTTACCACGCAATGGATTAAAAAAGGCTGGGAAAATCCCAGCCTTTGGTCGGTAATGAGAGGTGTTAATCCAGGCTTACCGCACCGGAAATAATGTCAGCTTTGAGCTGTTCAATTTCGGCGGTGAGTTCAGCGGGGACTATGCCCGCGAGGTCGTGATAGGGGGCGATATCGACGCCGCCATTGGCAAGTGTACCGACTACATCGCCGCCGGCAAAGGTGCCGTCAACCACAGATTGAATTACCTGTAAGGTGGTGGCGTCCATCATCTTCATCACGGAGGTGAGGGTGATGTCAGCATACTCGGGGCTGGTCAGCGCCCAGTCAGAGTCGACACCAATCAGGTAGGCATTGCCGCGTTCTTTAATAGCGGCAGCAGCGCCCAAACCAACGGGCCCGGCAACGGGCATGATGATGTCAGCGCCTTCGTCCATCAGCGATTTGGCGAGTTCATTGCCTTTTTGCTGATCATCGAACGAGTTGCTGAAGAGACCGGTCTGGGTTTCGAGATCCCAACCGAGGACTTTCACATCCGTGCCTTTGGCTTCGTTGTACATGTTGACACCCTTGACGAAACCATCCATGAAGATGGTGACGGTGGGGATGGGCAGACCACCGAAGGTACCCACAACACCGGTCTTGGTAACGCCGGCAGCCAGGTAACCAGCCAGAACACCGGCTTCGTCGGTGTTGAAGATCTGACCAACAACATTGGAAATCGCGGGATCGTAGTTATAGTCCACGATCGAGTATTTGGCATCAGGGTTAGCTTCAGCGGCGGCTTTGGTTGCGTCACCAATCAGGAAACCAACAGTGATGATCAGGTCGCATTCTTCTTCAAGAAATGCATTCAGGAATTTTTCGTAGTCAGCGACTTCTTTGGACTCGAGATATTTGCCTTCAACACCCAACTGTTCCTTGGCGAGAAGAATGCCGTTCCAGGCGGTTTCATTGAAGGATTTGTCGTCAATGCCACCGGTATCGGTGATCTGACAGACCTTGACTTTTTCCTCAACTACGGGTGCTTCGGTCTCGGTTGTGGGTGTCTGTTGGCAGGCAGCCAGGGCGATGGAAGCGACGAGTAACAGGGAAACGATTAATACTAATTTTTTGCGCATGAATTTTCTCCTCTTCATAACTAAATCTCCGCATTCTGCGGGTAAGATTTGTTGGTTAAGTATAAAGTAATGACAACGTTTTCGCAAGAAGCCAATTATTCTGCTCAACTTTGTACTGGTTTCTTTGTTTCCAGTTTGGCTTCACCCGATTTCATCCCCAGCACCGAAATCAGTGCGGCAACCATAAAGATTGGGCCGATGATAAAAATCGAGGCATAGTTGTTGCCGGTCAGCCTGATAATCCAGCCATTAATATTGGGCCCGGCGATTGCAGCCAGGGTTGAGAATAAATAATAAAGACCGGTAAAGGTGCCGATGTGAATGGGGTCGGTAAGATCCACAACAACCGGCAAAGAATTGATATTAATGCAGGCCCAGCCGATACCCGCCAGCAGCAGCAGGAACGTCAGGTTCATCAGATTGCCCAAAAGAGGCAGCTTGCCATACTCCTGGATCAGCACTTCTTTGGGGAGGAAATAGACGCTCAAAAGTACCAGGATCATAATTATCAGACCGATACTGATAGTTTTCTTCCTTCCCAGCCTGGCACCGATAAAGCCCGCCGGGATAGCAAAGAGCAGGAAGGAAGCGCCCACACTGGTGATCAACCTTCCGGCGCCCGACTCATCAAAGCCCAGGTAGTTGATGCCATAGAGGGAAAGAAAAGCCTCGATGGCGTTGTAAGCAACAAACCAGGCGAAAATGGCAAGGAAGATGCGCAAGGCATCGCCATGTTTGCCGGTAAAAAGCTCCTTGAAGCTCCTCCATAGATCGGGTTTTTCGGCATTGGGATGTTCGTCATAAACTTTCGGTTCACGCACAAAAATCAGCACCAACGCGGCTGATACCAGAACGAGGAAAGAGCCGAACCAGAACGGAAAAGCCTGATTCTGTTTGACGAGAACCGCGCCAATGGAGGTGCCCAGGACCAATCCCAACCCACCCATGAAGTTGATGATGCCATTAGCTTGTGAGCGCAGCCTGGATGGGGTTACATCGGGCATCAGGGCGACCACCGGCGTGCGCCAGAAGGCCATGGCGAGGATTGTGGTGACAGTGCAGGCCAGGAACAGTGGCAGAGATGTCGCCAATGGAACCAGACCAAAGGCCACGGCGGCGATGGGAGCGCCTATGAGTATGAAGGGCAGGCGTCTGCCCAGCTTGGTGCGTAATCGATCCGACCAGGCGCCGACCGGCGGCTGAATAAAGAGCGCCGCGATATTGTCCAGGGACATAAAGAAGCCAATCTGGGCTGAGTCCAGGGCAAATCTTTTTTCCAGCAGGATGGGAACGTAAGTGTTATAAAGGCTCCACAACACGCTGACACCGAAAAAACCAAAACCAATTAAGAACAACTTGCCGTAATTAAACTTTTCTTCTGCGATCATAATTCCTCCATCTTTAAATTTGTATTGATAAAGAGCTGAACCTAAGGACAAAAAGAGAATGATTATCCGGATGGGTCAAAGAACGCAGCCCCTGCGGAGAAGCGGGGCTGTAGATCCTGAATGGAGAGTTGGCGTGCAGGGTGGAGTGAGGCTGAAAGGCTTGAATAAGGGGTAAGCTGGCAGACTTGGCCATCATTCAGAAGACCCATTGTTTTCTTCAAGATACTGTTGAATGAAGCTGCGATCCTGCTCACTCAGGGTGGCTTTTTCCAGCAGGTCTGGCCGCCACTTGAGCGTGCGAAGCAGTGCTTGCTGCCGTTTCCACTTTAGTTGCTCGCCCAGGTTGCCCTGCTGCATCACCTCGGGCACACCCCAACCGCGGAACTGTGCCGGCTTGGTCCATTGTGGGTACTCTAACAAGCCTTCAGTTGAGAAGGAATCGTCATCTGTGGCCTCACTGTCACCTAACACACCGGGCTGAAGGCGGGCAACCGCATCCATTACGATCAGGGCGGGCAATTCACCCCCAGTCAAAACGTAATCACCGATGCTGATCACGTGAGTGGCCAGATGTTCCCGGACGCGTTCATCGAAGCCCTCATACCGCCCGCACAATAGGGCCAGCCGGTCGTGACTGGCAAGCTCGCGCGCGAGCTGCTGGTTGAAAAGTTCTCCCTGGGGCGAAAGCATGATCACCGGGCAGGCCGGCGGAGCCCCCAGGACGTCTTCCACTGCCGCGAAGATTGGCTCGGGTTTCATGACCATGCCGCCGCCGCCGCCATAAGGAGTGTCATCGGTGGTGTGGTGCTTGTCGCTTGCCCAGTCGCGGATATTGTGAGTGTGAACTTCAATCAGCTGGTTGGCAATGGCGCGCTTGAGGATGCTGATATCGAGATAAGGCTGAAAGACTTCCGGGAAAAGACTGAAAATGTCAAATCGCAT
>CAZHXQ010000009.1:0-36545 GCA_964536465.1 uncultured Anaerolineaceae bacterium | reverse complement strand
ATCTCCCTCCGTCATTCCACCTCAAGCCAATAAAGCGGTTGGATATAAAGACCAATCCTACGGAGGGGATTTATCTCCCTCCGTCATTCCACCTCAAGCCAATAAAGCGGTTGGATATAAAGACCAAGACTACAGAGGGGGTTTATCTCTCTTCAACATCCCTTTTATCGAGCCAACACAGCAACTGGACTAAAGCCCAGCCGTACGGAGCGCATTCATCTTCCTCCGCCCGCAAGGAAGGGCAGGCAGGTCATTTCCCTGCTGGTCGCCGTGTATAATTGGAACAATATCTACTACCGAGGTGTCGTATGAGCAGACAGAAACTCCCCTATGGTCTTTGGCCCAGCCCGGTCTCCCCAGCCATGATTGGCGGGGGCATCCGTCTCAACGACGTGCAATGGTCCCCCGATGGAAAAACGCTGGTCTGGTCCCAATCGCAAGACGGAAAAACCAGCCTTTTTGCCAAACAGGGCCAGGACGCGCCCTGGGATCTCAGCGGCGAGTTCAACCCTTCAGGGGCGGTCGGCTATGGCGGTGGCGATTTTTACGCCGGCAACCAGCAGGTAATTTTCTGCGATCGTAATGGGCGCCTTTATAGCAAAGACTATCAATCCGGTCTTCCCCAAGCGCTCACTCCACAGTTCGGCGGCACGGCTTCTCCCGTGCTCAGCCCTGACGAAGGCTTTATCATTTTTGTGCATACCTATGAGGGACGCGACCTGCTGGCAAGCGTCCCTTCCGACGGCTCGGCCTGGCCACAGATCTTGCGGCAGGGCGCGGATTTTTACATGCAACCAACGCTCAGCCCAGATGGCTCGATGCTTACCTGGGTGGAGTGGGATCATCCCAATATGCCCTGGGACGGTGCCCGGTTGATGCTGGCTGATTTGAGCCAGGATGGAAACAGCCTGGAGTCTGTCAGACATATCGCTGGTGATAGGAGTGTGGCAACCTTTCAACCCATCTTTTCGCCGGATGGCAGCAAGCTTGCCTGGCTGCAGAACCGCGCCGAGTTCGATGACCTGATGGTGCTGGAGCTTGAGAGTGGTCAAATTACGACCTTGCTCGAAAACCAAAACCTGCTGCCACCTGCCTGGGTTCAAGGAGTGCATGCGCTCAACTGGGCGCCTGATGGGCAGTCGATTTACTTTTTGCTCAACCAACTGGGTACGGTCAGCCTGCAGCAAGTCGACCTGGCAAGCGGGCAGGTTAGAAAGATCGACACCGACAATTACACTCAAATTGAACAGCCGGCTCTCTCAACCGACGGCAGTCTGGCATTTATAGCTCAATCATCCAGCCTGCCAGCCCGGATTGCCCTGCTGAAAGATGGGCAAATTCAAATCGTTGCCAGGAGTGCGGCTGACACACTCGCGCAGGAGTATTATTCAACTCCCCAGGAGTTCAGCTGGGACTCCTCGGATGGGATGAGGGTTCACGGTCTCTATTACGCACCGACTAACGCAGCATTCACCGAGGAGGGTCCACCTCCGACGGTGGTCTACGTTCACGGCGGGCCAACCTCGCAGGTGTTTAATGGCTTCAATCTTGAGGCGACCTTTTTCACCAGCCGAGGATATGCCTATTTCGCGGTCAACTACCGCGGCAGCAGCGGTTACGGGCGCAGCTATCGTGAGGCTTTGAATGGCAACTGGGGCAAAATTGACCTGCAGGACGTGATCGAGGGGACGCAGGCGCTGGTTGAAGCCGGCCTGGCTGACCCTAAAAAACTGGTGATCAAGGGCGGCAGCTCTGGCGGTTACACCGTCTTGAACGCGCTGGTGAACCACCCCGGTTTCTTCAAGGCCGGGCTGTGTTCTTATGGGGTCTCCAACCTCTTCTTAATGGATATGGATACGCACAAGTTTGAGGCTCATTACAATGCTTCGTTGGTTGGCGTTCTGCCAGAGGCGGCTGAGAAATACCAGGCCTGGTCGCCTGTGTTTAATGCCGATAAAATCCGTGACGCGGTGGCGATTTTCCAGGGCAGCGAGGACAAAGTTGTCCCGCCCGAGCAATCTGAGGCGATAGTCAGCGTTCTGAGGGCTAACAAGGTGCCGCATGTTTACAAATTGTACGAGGGCGAAGGTCACGGTTTTCGCAAAAAGACCACCCTGATCGACTTTTACGAGACAATCGAACGCTTCCTCAAGCAATATGTCATTTTCAGTCTATAGGAGAAGAATGGAACAGGAATTAGAGCTTAAATCTGTCAATGGTGAGAACCTGTGGGGCAAACTCTGGGGAGACCCTGCCACATCACGCGCTTTGGTGGTGCTGGTGCACGGGCTGGGCGAGCATGTCCAACGCTATGAGCATGTCGCCAAGGCCTTTTTAGAGAGAAATATCGCTCTGATGGGCTTTGACCAGCAGGGACACGGCAAAACAGCCGGCAACCGAGGCGTGATTGGGCCGGGTGACTCGCTTTTAAGGGATATCGAAGCCATGGTGAAGCAGGCCAGGCAATTGGCAGCAGATAAACCGGTGTTTCTGTATGGTCACAGCATGGGCGCGGTGGAGGTGCTGGCTTATGGCTTGAAGGGGCAGGAAAAGGTTGATGGCGTTATTGCTACCAGCCCACCGCTTGATACCAGCAGCATTTCAAGCGCCCAAAAGCTAATGGTGACCATGTTGAAGCCTATTCTGCCCAACCTGGCAGTCGAAAGCGGGCTGGCGGTTGATGCCCTCTCGCGTGATGTGGAGGTGGTGCAGCGCTATCGGCAGGATCCGTTGGTCCACTCCAAAGCCAGCGTGCAGCTTGCTGCCTTCATGCAAGACAGCGCGAAATACGTGATGAGCCATGCGCGGGAGTGGGATTTGCCGCTCTATCTGGCTCATGGCAGTGATGATGGCATTTGTCCGGTAGCCGGGGCGCGCGAATTTGCCAAACTGCTTGGCGATAAAGTTACCTACCAGGAATGGGAGGGACTCTTTCATGAGACGCATAACGAACCTGAGCAGGAAGTGGTGTTAGCAAAAATGCTGGATTGGCTGGAGGCGCAGATTTAGCAAAACCACCTCACCTTGGCGGGATTGGGCTCGTTATCGATGGCTGCAGCCTGCAGGGATGTGAGCATCTGCTCGCATTGTTGCAGGGCATAAGCTTCTTGTTCTGCCCAAGGCCTAAGCAGGCCAAGCTGGTCATAAGCAAGCGCCAGACCTCCATAGAGGGCCAACCCGAGCGAATGGGAAGCGCTGTGAATGGTTGAGGCAGCCTGAGCAATGGCTCTGGCAGCAGCCTGCGCGGGTGGGTTTTCTTCAGCATCGCGGGCAGCCTGATGGGCGCTAAGAATGTGGCCTTTGGCCTCGGGCAGTTTCACTTCTTTCAGGAACCATTTACGTGCGTATTCAAGCGCAAGTTTTGGTCTTTCATCCAATGGGTAGTGCTTCAAATAGATCGGCAGGATATGCTCTTCAGCATAATCGGCAGCCCAATTCACAAGAGTGGCTTTGCTCTGTGTTTCGATCAGGCGCATTAATCCCTCTATCGGTGCCGCCTGGTAATTACTGAGCACTTTTCGGTAGGTTGGCATGGGTCGATTATAGTGGAAAGAAAATGGGAAAGAGTGGCGACCTCAGACTCGCTTGTTCCTTACCAAATAACAATCTGCAACCAAAAAGCCAGCCTGGCCAGGCTGGCATCTGGCGGAGAGGGCGGGATTCGAACCCGCGATACCTCTCGGTATACTCGCTTTCCAAGCGAGCGCACTAGGCCAACTATGCGACCTCTCCGCGTGAGCGCCCATTATATCAGAAGTTGCCTAATAATTGGCAAGATAAATATGAGACTAAACTAATAAAAAGCTCTAATTCCAGCCGAGGCAACCATTTTTGTCGCCTCCGAAGAATTAGAAACACCTGGCAGCACGTATAATTAACCCTACCTGGAGGATTCATGCAAAAGACATATTTTCTCGACCCCAAAAAACTTGCCCAACAGACGCGCGGCATCGTTTTGCTCTACGCCATTACCGGTTTCATCACCTTGGGTTTGGTTTACTTGCTGCAAACCCGCGGCGGGCAGACCGCCCCGCCCTGGCTGCTGCTTTCGGTTATCCCCTTCCTGCTGGTTTTTGTGGGTGCTCGTTCAATCAGGCAGCGTAAAGAACTCTGGGATCGCTATTCGCTGACGCTGGAGGACGGCGTGCTGCATCAAAGCCAGCCAAACTACCCCGATTCAAAAATCGCTCTGACTTCTATCACTTCAATCGAGGAGACCAAAGAGGGACTTTACCTTTCCTCCCGACAAGGCAAGCGCGTTTTTGGAATTCCCAGGCAACTGAGGGAAAAAGATTTTGAGGAATTGCGCCTGATACTTAATGATGATATCGCCAAGAGGGATGAGAAACCTGCCATAGAGGAAGAGAACGGAGTTGATAATGCTGCTGATCATCCGGCCAGGCAGCCCGGGCAGGATATTTCAGCAGTGATAAAGGAAGCAGAAGGAATCGCGGCACCTCCAGAGGATCTGGAAAGCTGAAGTTTTCAGGAATGTAAGAGGGGTTACTTCAGTTTTTTCGACAGCCGCCAGGCGGGTTCGTGGACGGTTTGCCAGCGACCAAACTGGTCCTGGTAACGCCAGCGCCCTTCTTCTGGTCCGACCACCGTATAACCATTCCGTTCATACAAACGTTTTGCCAGGATGTTGTTGCGGGCGACGTTGATCCGCAGCGTATCGAAACCACGCCCGAGCAGGTATTCCTCCACAAATTTGAGCATGTGGCTGCCAAGCCCTTTATTGCGGTATTCAGGTTTCAGCCGGAACGAAAAGACATAGGCGCGATGAATGCCATCGGCGATTTCTGACTGATTGGAAAAGAGCAGAAGGAAAATTTGCCCCATTATTTTGCCATCTTCGTTTTCGGCGACCCAGATCAGGGTGGTTCCGTTGAAACTATTTTGGTAATGCTGGCGATAAATCCTGCGGAAATGGGCGTATTCGCCATCCCATTCCATGCCTGGCAAATCTTTTTCCTGTGCCTGTCTGATGTGAATGGTAAGACCATCCGGCATGGTATAGGAAGTCTCAGGGAGTGTATCTGTGGTCATTCTGCCTCTATCAAACGATCGAGCAAACTGATTTCTTCCTCATAGGTGTTGACCTTACCGTCCAGCCAGGCAGCTTTCAACTCTTTGAGGATGGTGTCATAACGCGGTGAAGGGGGCAGACCTCTTGCCTTAAGATCTTCACCGGTGGTGTAGGCTTTGACCCGCTGGTAGCTATCCAGGTAGTCACACAGGTGTTGCGCCTGATGCTCCTGCTCAGTGGTGTACAAAACGGTCCGGATCACCAACTCTGGGAAATCCGATAGTATTTCTGTGATCTGGCTAGGTGACATCCGCGTGAGCGAGGGGAGCAGCGCTCTCAAGCGGGCGGTCTGGCCGATCTTTTCGAACAAATGAGAATTCAAGCGGAGACGGGTGCCGGCCTCGGTCAGCGTTTGTGCGGGATAAAGCTCCAGCCACAACATCCAGATGGCACTCTTAAGCTCTTCCAGGTTCAGCCAGCCATCTTCGAGGCGCCTGGTAATGCTTTGCAGGCGCTGGTGTTGTGTTAGGTTCCAGCCCAATTGCGGGTGGATTGCCGCCAGAATGCCCAGATTTTGCAGGCTCAGCATGATTTCTGAAACCCTTTTTTCCTGGAAAATCAGGTCAAGTTCGTGCTGGATACGCGCGCCCGACAATTCGTCGATCAGCGGCAGGCTCGCCTTTAACAGGCTCAAGGTGCGCGTTTCAATCTCGAAATTGAAGCGCTCTGCAAAACGGACTGCGCGCAGCATGCGCGTGGCGTCATCAACGAAAGATAAGGCATGCAGTACGCGAATCTGTTTTTGCAAGAGGTCATCATAGCCGCCCCAAAAGTCAAAAATCTGTCCAAAATATTCGCCATCCAGGCGCAGCGCCAAAGTGTTGATGGTGAAGTCTCTACGGTGCAGGTCCATCTTAATGCTGCTGCGTTCCACAACCGGCAGGGCCGCGGGGTGATCATAAAATTCGGTCCGCGCGCTGATCAGGTCAAGATGTTCCGGCAAGGCCTGATTGCCTGCTTGGCTGATACCCAGTTTGGACAGGATTGTCTCCCGATCTTCAGATAGGATCCACTTGGCTGTCCCGAAACGTTTGTGAATGACAGCCCGCCCGCCATAAGTGGCGACCAGATAATCGGCAAATTCTATAGCATTGCCTTCAAGCACGATGTCGAAATCCTGGCTTGGTCGCTTTAAGAGCAGATCACGAACGAAGCCACCCACGATATAAGCGGGGATCATTTGCAGCCGGGCTTGCTCGGCGACCTCCAGAAGCAGGGTTTTTCGTTCCGCGGAAAGCGCTTCTTCCAACGCTTTCGCCATTTCCGCCTGAGGCAGGAGTACGCCGTTGGTATGAAGCGTCCCGATCAGGTCAGTACGGGTGACAATGCCTATCACATCTCCGCTTTCCGGGTCCATAACTGGCACCTGTCCCCAGCCAGTGCTGGCCATGATCTCTTTCAAGCGGGAGAGAGAATCTTCGGGAAATACCCGGATTTCGCCCGCTTCCATCAGGTCCTCGACGGATTTCTCCAGATTGTGCTGGAGTGCCCGATCGACATTGCGGCGGTTGAGCAGCCCGATGACCTTACCATGCCTGACCACGGGGTAGCCCTCAAAACCATAGCGATTCATCAGGCGGGCGGCTTCCTGAGCAGACATGGACGGGTCGAGGATTAAGGGATCACGCGACATAATTTGACGAACTTTGAGTTCTGGCGTGACGACAACTGGCAGGTAGCGCAGCAATTCATCCACCGTCTGCTGCATCAGCACACGGGTGTTTTCAGGGTTGGGTTTGTCGCTGGGGCGAATTAACGCGGAAGAAGCCCGCTTATGGCCCCCGCCTCCAAAGTTTCGTGCAAGCAGTCCGACGTCCAGATTATCCGTGGTGGAACGCGCGACCAGGCGAACACCCTGCCGGGTTGATACCACCAATACCAGCCCGTCGGGATCCAGAAAATCGCGCAGTTTGTGGGCGACCGACGATATTTCGTCATTCAGGTCAAAAGCGTCGGCGCTGGCTACCTGGATTTCAAATCCTTCGATGGTGTGGGAGGTCAGGTTGGCAACCAGCCGGTCAAAAAGCTGCTGCTGGGCGTTGGTAAGCGGCGGGTTGAGGTAGCGTGAGACAAGGTTCAAATCCGCGCCCTGTTCCAGCAGGAAGGCCACCGCTCTGGCATCTCTGGGGGTGGTGTTGCTGTAGCCGAGTGAGCCGGTATCTTCGTAGATCCCTAAAAGAAGCAGTGTGGCTTCCAGGTTAGTTAATTCCAGCCCAGCTTGCTGGATTCTTTCCACCAGGAGAGTCGAACAAGCACCGCTGGTCTGCAGGTCCATCTCCCAGTCGGGATGTGACTGTTTCTTGCGGGGATGATGGTCGATCACCACGACTTCAGTCTGCTCGGTCATACCCCGCAGAGTCACCAGTGATTGGGTGTCGACCAGATAGACTTTGTCAATTTCTTTATGGGGTAGGTCCTTGAGGCGTGAAAAGCCTAATTCTTCACCATATTTGTCTAAAAAATCACGCCCATTGCGGTTGATCTGTCTGGGCAGCAAGGCATATGCCTCAGGCACGAGCAGACGCGCTCCCAGCATGGATGCCAAGGCATCGAGGTCCGCTTGCTCGTGAGTCATTATGATTTGCATTCCGTCATTCCTTCAGGCACAGGGTTCAATTTTCGAACCAATAGGCCTGGTTGTCTGGATTATACGCATTATAAATTGATTGGGAGAGCCTTGCAAAAAGTCGGTTGGCAGAATCGTAAAGAAATTGCTCCTGGGTGTGGGCGAAAACCACCAGGACGTAATCTCCGCCAGGGGTGAAAATTACTGCGCTGTCGCTGATGGTGTGGACCAATCCATCGATCTCGTTGGCCCAGCCGTGTTTGTGCGCGATTTGCGCTTCTGGCGGCAGTCCGGCTTCAAGCAGAGCCAGGATCTTGTTTCCTTTCAGAAAATCGAGCATCAGCGAGCATTCAGAAGCAGTGATTTGCCCGGCAAACAGATTTTGTTCGTTTCCCGAGGCACATTGGTAAATCCTTACAAGCAGGTCGCCGATTTCGCTGGGAACAGTCTGGTTATAAAAATCCGGATCGAGGTAGATGTCCCGGCGCGAATTTGCGGGCGTCTCGATGCGCTCAAGCAGAGGCGAGCCAGGCTCAAAATATCCGGCCAGGAAGGTGTTTTGATATCCCAGTTCTCTCAGATCGGCGGTGACCATCAGGGGACCGCGGTCGTTGTCCATGTACGTTTTTATCAGGCCATCGGCAGGGGGGTTAAGAGAGTCGGCGATCATTTGCCGCATCCAGTTGATAGCCCGTTCGGGCAGGGGTTCTGATAATCGTTTCATGGTAGAAACCATGATGGGAATTTTATTGGTACTGGCCGCTGAGTAGGCCACATCCACCGGCACATCCTGTTGATCGAGCAGGGCAAAGTGCATCACCTGTCCGTTCTGCATGTCACGCAGGTAGATTTCGATCAACCCATCAAACTTATCCAGCAGAATGACCTGACGCAGCATTGCCTCAAGATTTTGCCAGTTTAGCGGCGGGGCGGACTGCTGGCTGACACTCAGTTCAACCACCCGTTCTGATGGCGAGAGTAAGGCTTGTTGAACCTGCCCCACGGTTTGGGTGAGGGAAACCAGCTGATAACCGGGCTGACCCGGGATGAGGTTGGTCGTGTAGAGCAGCGGTGCCGCAGACGAAGCGGGCTGGTCGTAACGCTGGCTAAAAACCTCCCGCAGGTATTGGCTCGCCCAGCTCTCATCAAAGGAGTAAACCAGCTCAAGTTCCCGCTTGATTTCTGGCGGCTCTTGTACCCACAGATACTGCCAGAATCCCCTGGACGAACTGGAATCCTGCAGCTGAGCCAGAATTGCCTGGCTGTCAACCATGAAACCAAGTTCATCGGGGGTAAACTGCATGCGGGCCTGCCTGTAGCGCAGCTCGACGGGCATACGGTAGACGGTTTCGATTCGCCTGGCGGCTTCATCGGGGCTCAGACCACCCAGTGGGATGCCGTTGAGGCTGGTATCAGACGGGATCAAAATGGGCAATGCCCGGTACGCTGACCAGGCTTGCCATCCGACTACCAGGCTCGCCAGCAAAAAGGCCAACCCGAAACCCAGGATAATCCAGCGGCTGTGGTTTTTCTTGCGCCTGCTGATTCTGTATTTCTTCATTCAAAAGATTTTACCATCAGGTCTGAGAGCCGGTTATCCCCCTAAACAATCCATCTTATGGAAACCTTGTCTTAAACTCATATATAATTAGCAAAAGGAATGGCTAGGCATGAAGGAGAGGCGATGACAGAAAAGAGATTATGCAAGGGGCTTGGCTGGAGCCTGGCGGGGACGCTTTCTGCCCTGGCAGTTGCCAAAGCCGGCTGGATTCTGTACAGCAAGCGTTATATAGACCATCATGCCAAGTTAAATATCATCTTGAATGCTGAGCAGCACACCTATCACTCACCCTGCGCTGGCGCAATCAACTACTATGTCAACGGGGCAGGCGACCAAACGCCTCTGCTTTTGATTCACGGTCTGCATATGTATGCCGGGCTCTATGACGTCCTGCCGATCTTTGAAGCCTTCCGGACTTCCCGACCTATGTATGCTGTCGATCTGCCTGGATTTGGCCGGTCAGAAAAAACGGATCGTCCTTACCGCCCGTCGATGTACGAAGAAGCCATTTTGGATTTCATCAAGAACCGGATAGGTCGACCCTGTCATGTCCTCACGCTGGGAAATTCAAGTGCTTACGCGGCCATGGCAGCAGTCAGCGCGCCAGAGTGGATTACCTCACTGATCATGATCACTCCGAGTGGTTTCGAAATGCCTCATCCGATTTCTTTGCGGGCAAGGGATTATCGGGAACGAGCCCAGGATTTGCTGCTCTCATACCTCAAGGTTCCGCTTTGGAGCCTGCCAATTTATGATTTTTTTGCCAGTCGGGCGCGCATTGCCAGGTATTATCACCAGCACTTTGCCTATAGCCCACCCGGCGATCTGATCGACCTTGCTTATAGCTCCTCGCACCAGACCGGAGCGCATTTCGCCCCCATGGTGTTGTTGAGCGGTAAGTTGACTGTTCCCGATCTGCGCGAAAAGTATTACGACAAGCTAACGATGCCGGTATATGTTGTTTACGACAACGCGCCTGAAATCAGCTTCGATATGCTGCCCCAGATCGTTCATGAAAAACCAAATTGGAAAGCTTATCGCAGCCGCAACACAAAAGGCATGCCCCATTTTGAACGCCCGGGCGAGTTATTCAGGCAGTTTGATTTGTTCTGGAAGAAACACGACAAAATAAAAAACTAACTATGGAAGAGCAGCGAACCAGGCTAAAAATCCACCCTCTGAGCATCTTGGGCGCCCTGATTTTTGCATTGGTTCTGATTGGAGCCGCTTATTTAGTTTTTCGTTCCCAAGCCGGTCAGCGCCAGCCCCCTCAAACCACGCCGCAATACCTTGTCACAATCTTACCGGCTCCCACCGAAACACCCACAACCGCAGCGCCATCGGTTCTGCCATCCCCAACCTTGGCAGATGTCTCTATTCTACCGCCCGGCGTGGTGGCGGTTGGGCGATACGTGAAGGTAGTCGGCACCCAGGGGCTGGGTCTGCGAATGCGGGCAGAGGCGGGGACTTCTGGTGAGGTAAATTTCCTGGCGACCGATGATGAAGCCTTTAAAGTCATCGACGGTCCAATTGCCCGCGATGGCTACACCTGGTGGCATTGTGAGGCATTGCTGGATAAGACGCGCTCTGGATGGGCGGCTGAAAACTACTTGCAGGTGCTGGAAATCAGTACACCTCAACCTTGAAAACTCGAGTAAACGGTGGTAAAGCAGTGAATTTGTTCAACCGAAGTATCAAAAAAAACATAGCAAGGCAACGACCGGAGAACTTCCAGCCAGATCAAACAGTGCGCATCGAGGTGGCTATGGCCCAGTCGGTGGGGAAAACCCGCGACCACATGGAAGATGCCGCCTCCTCCTGTGTTTTTCAGCAGGGATATCGCGATCAGATCCGTCATGTGGCTTTGTTTGTGGTGGCAGATGGAATGGGGGGGCATCTGAACGGGGAATTGGCCAGTTCACTGGCCATCAAGCAGGTTAACGCTCAGCTCCTGCCTGTTTTGCAAGAACAAAATGACACTCCTGCTGACTATGAAGAAGTGGAGACCTTGCTGGTCGAGTCCTTTAACCTGGCTCAGGAGGCTGTCCTGGATGAAGTGAGAGGCGGTGGCAGCACTCTCACGGCTGCGTTAATGGTTGAAAACAGCCTCTATTTCGCCCACGTTGGAGATTCTCGCCTTTACCTGGTGGGATATGATGGAAAAACAGAGGTGCTGACGCGAGACCATTCGCTGGTACAGCGGCTGGTTGACCTTGGTCAGATCAGTCAGGCAGAGGCTGAGGGACATCCACAAAAAAACGTGCTCTACCGCGCGCTGGGCCAAAGCGAAGGCTTCAAAGTTGACCTGGGTTTTCGCCAATTGGAGGCTCCCGGATATATCATGCTTTGTTCCGACGGATTGTGGGGCGTGGTGAATGACAAAAAAATTGCTGAAGAGATCTGTTCGGATAAGCCACTCAGTGAGCGCGCTCAACACTTATGTGATCTGGCTAATCAGGCTGACGGTCCGGATAATATCAGTGTGATCCTTGCAGAGATTTTTTAGGAGGACAAGATGGAAAACAAGAAAAGAATATTGGTAGTAGATGATGAGAAGGGACTGGCAAAAATCATTCGTCTGAACCTGGAACAGGATGGCTTTGATGTGGTTGAAGCCCATAACGGCACCCAGGCCATGGAAAAATTGCGAACCACCCTGCCGGATCTCATTCTGCTTGATATTATGATGCCGGATATTGATGGCTTCACGGTCCTCAAGATGATTCGCGAAATTGGCAGCACTCCTGTAATCATGCTGACCGCCAAAGGAGAAGAGGATGACAAGATTAAAGGGCTCGAGCTTGGCGCGGATGATTATGTGACCAAACCCTTCAGCCCGCGTGAAGTTTCCAGCCGGATCCGGGCAGTGCTGCGCCGCGGGGACTTCAGCCGCGACGAAGAATCCGGCAAAATTGTGGTGGATGACCGTCTGACCATAGATTTTGACCGCCACGAAGTTTGGGTAGAAGGCGAGCTTGTGCAACTACGCCCCACCGAATACCGTTTGCTCTATCATCTGGTGCAGAATGCAGGCTGGGTTCTGACTCACGACCAGATCCTCAATAAAGTTTGGGGTTACGAGTATGAAAACGAGCCTCATTACGTGCGTCTCTATATCAATTACTTACGCAAAAAACTGGAAGTTGACCCTGCGAATCCACAATACATTTTGACAGAACGGGGGGTGGGTTACCGGTTCGTGGATTACAAGCGAGAAAAACAATACAAGAACAACGAGACTTAAACAGCGCAGGATAGCTTATGCAGACGGGGGTGTGATACCGCAAAGGAAACTAAGGTCTGACCAAAAATTGCCAGTTTAGCCGACGTCTTTTCGTTCTAAATCATTGTATAATTAAACTATAACTCCTTCCATTGACCTAATTCTTGCTGGAGGTTTCTATGGCGAAGAAGAAATCCAAGTCTGAGACGAAAGAAAAAGCTGCCAAATCGGATCAACCGGTGGAAAACCAGAATAATGATTCTTACGTTAGACCGCCAAAATTAAAAAAATTATCCGATAAGGTTTATGAGCGCGAGCTGGAGAAACTGCAAATTGAACTGGTCAAATTGCAATATTGGATTAAAGAGACCGGTTTGAAAGTGGTGGTGATTTTTGAAGGGCGTGATGCCGCAGGAAAGGGCGGCACGATCAAACGCATTACCGAGAAGTTGAATCCTCGTATTGTCCGTGTGGTTGCTCTGCCCGTGGCGACTGAAAAGGAAAAAACCCAATGGTACTTCCAGCGCTATGTCGCCCACCTGCCTGCTGCCGGCGAGATGGTTTTGTTTGACCGCTCGTGGTACAACCGACCCGGGGTCGAGAGGGTGATGGGTTTCTGCACGCCAGAACAGGTAGAAGAATTTTTCAGGTCGGTTCCTGAGTTTGAGAAAATGCTCATCCGCTCTGGCATCATCCTGATTAAGTACTGGTTCTCGGTCAGTAATGAAGAGCAGGAACGCCGCTTTCAGGCCCGCATCGATGATATCACCCGCCGCTGGAAACTGAGCCCGATGGACCTTGAGTCGCGCAAGCGTTGGGTTGAATATTCACGCGCCAAAGATGATATGTTCCGCTATACAGATACGAAGCTGAGTCCCTGGTACGTAGTTGAGGCAGATGATAAAAAGCGGGCCCGACTGAACTGCATTAATCACCTGCTGAGCAAAATCCCCTACGAAGACCTTACCCCTCAGGTTTTGTCCCTGCCTTCAAGGCAGGAGGATGATAGTTACGTGCGCCCTCCCTTTAGCGACCAGACCTTTGTTCCAAACTACGAAGTGCCTGCGGATTAGCTCACTCGGGTTTCCGGTTGAACCGTAAAAAGACGACCTAAGCAATTTCGCTACCCAAACCAAACAATGAGACAGCATTACGGGTCAATTGCTGGCCAACCGTTTGGATGGGTAAAGCGCGAATTTCCGCGATCTTTTCGGCGATCAGAGGGATAAAGGCCGGTTCGTTCCTCTTACCGCGATGCGGATGGGGCGGCAAAAAAGGGCAGTCGGTCTCAAGCAGCATGTTTTCAAGCGGCAGCATCTCCACCAGGGCGCGTTTATCGGCAGCATTTTTGTAAGTTACTGGCCCGCCAATCCCAAAACAAAAGCCGCATTCCAACAGCGCTTCAACATAGTCAGTTCCGCCGCTATAAGCATGCATCACACCCGGATTGCGTTTGAGCGGGGAATCTGCTGGCAGGTTTTGATGCCACCCGGTCAGAATGGGTACCAATTCGTGCGCGGATGCGCGCTCATGAATGACGACGGGCAGGTCAAGTTGGTTGGCCAGGGCCAGCTGTGACTCAAGCGCTCGTCTTTGCTGCTGCGGTGTGGCATGGTCCCGATAAAAATCAAGACCGATCTCGCCTATGGCTGCTACCCGAGGTTCGGCTGCCAGGGTTTTCAGTTCAGCAAGAACTGTCTGGTCAAAGCTGGCTGAATAGTTTGGATGGATGCCTGCCGCGACAAATACATAACCAGGGTGCTCTTTCGCCAGCTTCAAAGAATTTCTTAAAGAAGTCAGGTCAATCGTAATATTGAGGATAAACTGCAAACCGTTTGCCCGGGCGCGAGCGATGACAGCGTTGCGGTCCGGGTTAAAATCATCAAAATCGAGATGAGCGTGAGTATCACAGAATGGAATCATAGTCTAATTTTACCAAAACACGGCAGGCCGAGGGGCAGTCAACAAATTATGTTATTATTGAGAACGCCTGACCCAATCGAGCCTCGAAAGTTGCAGGCCAGGTTGTGGTGAGGGACAGTTGGTAAAACTTTCTGTGAAGAGTGGTATCTGACGCTTATGAATATTTCCTCTTACCTTTTCGGTTTCATCCTGGCAACGCTTTTGGGAGCGCTTTTTCATCTGTGGCGAGATGGCGGAATCCTGCGGCTGCTGCTGTACCTGGTGCTCGCCTGGACTGGATTTTCAATCGGCCATTGGGCTTCTCGCAGCGTGGGTTTTGACTTTATGAGCGTTGGGCCGGTCAACCTGGGTGGAGGCATCCTTGGCAGTGTCGTCTTTTTGTTCCTGGGTCATTGGGTGGGTCAGATGGAATCCGACCTGTCTTCCCGTAATCAATGATGACCACTGAATCTGGTGAGAGGGCTGGCCTGATTGTCAAAGAGGGCGACCTGGTTCAACTTCACGGTGCCACTCACAAAAATAATCTTCTGGTCATGAAAGCCGGACAGGTTTTGCAAACTCATCGCGGGGTGATCCAGCATGACGATGTCATCGGGCAGCCCTGGGGCATCTGTCTCCAATCGCATACCGGCAACCCTTTTTTTGTACTTCAACCCGGAATCACCGACCTCGTGCAGAACCTCAAGCGCACAACCCAGATCATGTATCCGAAGGATATCGGCTATATCGTCCTGAAGCTGGGGGTCGGTCCTGGTAAGCGAGTGTTGGAATGCGGGGGAGGCTCTGGGGGAATGACGACGGTTCTGGCTTACCTGGTCGGCGAAACCGGCAGGGTGTATTCGTATGAGCGCAATCCTGAGGCGCAAAAACTCGCCCGCAAAAATTTGAGCCTTTTTGGTCTGGAGCAGCGCGTCGAGTTCAAGCTGGGCGATGCTGGTGATGGCTTTGAGGAACGCAATCTCGATGCTGTCTTCCTCGATCTGCCCAACCCTCACGATTATCTCACCCAAGTTTGCCTGAGCCTTAAAGCCGGTGGTCATTTTGGTACGCTCCTGCCCACCATGAATCAGGTTGAAACCATTCTGCGAGCCCTATCTCAGAGCGATTTCGCCTTTATTGATGTCTGCGAAATTTTGTTGCGTCATTACAAATCTGACTGGGGGCGGCTGAGACCGGTTGACCGAATGGTTGCGCACACTGGTTATTTAATTTTTGCCCGTATGGTTCAAGTTCTTCCGGACGTATAGACGGGGCAAGAGGCTGAGGATGACGCGACCGATTGAACTACCCGCCGATCTGTCAGCACGCCTGGCGGAAGACGCAAAAGTTGGAATCCGCTGGGAAGGGCTCGGGCAAGCTGATATTTTGGGAAAACTCAAACCATCGGCAGTCCTGCTGCCTTTGATCCGTTTGGACAACCAGTGGCAGCTGATCTACACCCTGAGATCCGTGCATTTGCAAGACCACTGCGGTCAGGTCTCCTTTCCGGGAGGATCATGGGAGCCGAGCGATTCCAGCCTGGTGCAAACCGCCTTAAGAGAATCCTGGGAAGAGATTGGTCTGGATCCAGCCGCTGTGCAGGTTATGGGCTGCATGGCTCCGATGGCCATGGTCACCCGATTTGTGATCACACCGGTTGTGGGGATCGTGGATTGGCCAACGGAACTAACCGTCAACCCTGATGAAGTTGATCGCGTTTTTTCGATCCCGTTAGATTGGCTCGCCGACGCTGCAAACCGGGAATTTCGGGTTCACACGCACGAAGGCATCGACCTCGATGTGGCCTATTTTAAGCGCTATGACGGCGAAATTGTCTGGGGAGCAACAGCCATGATGACCCTCAACTTTCTGAGCCTGCTCGACTTATAATCCAACCGCTTGAGACGCTATTCGAAAAAAATGTAATCGGGCTTCAGTCCTGTACGCCAATAAAAAAGACCTGTCCATCGGACAGGTCTTTATGAACAGGCTGATTCGAAAAGAGACTAGGCTTCTTTCGCTTGATCCTCTTCTTCCCCTTCTTCCTTCTTACCTTTTTCCAGAACCTCAGGTTCGACATCAACTTCTTCGACCTCTTCAGGTTCCTCTTCCTCTTCGGTAACAAAGCTGACGGAAACGATGACTTCTTCAGGAGGTGTCAGGACGGTGATTTGGTCGCTCAGATCCAGATCGCTGACGGTGACGACATCATCAGTGGTTGCCAGACCGCTGATGTCCACCTGGATACGTTCGAGCATATTATCTGGCAGCGCTTCGATTTCGAGCTCATTCAGCATCTGGTTAAGCAGGGAGCCGGGCACTTCTTCCAAAACCGGTGCCACACCAACCAATTCGATCGAGACATTGGCGCGTAACACTTCGGTCATAGACACGGCCAAAAAGTCCAAATGAAGCAGTTCGCCGGTAACCACATCGTTGGTTCGGTCACGCACGATCACTTTGGTTACCTCTCCATCCAGGTCAAGATCGACCAGGGTGGTAGGGGTGATTTTCTTCATCAGCAGGGTGGTTGAGTGGGCGTCCATTTGAATCGGATATGAATCGACCTTATACCCATAGACCACTGCGGGCAGGATCCCCTGGCGGCGAAGTTTGGCGACTTGTTTTCCGACCACTTCTCGCTTTTCAACTTTTAAAATGACTTCTTCTTGTTTTGCAGACATATTTCCTCCGGGCGCCTCTCACCCTCGCAGGGTTACCCTCGCCCATAAATTTACCAGAAGGATTACTGGCGACTGATAATTCTACTCGTTGAGCATGAATAAGTCAACAATTTTTTTGCAGTGATGTGAGGAGAGTCAATGAAGGTGCTACTGAGACATGTTTAACTGCCCCGGTAGCATATAATCATTAAAACGGAGGACAGTATGTGCGGTCGATTTACAATGGCAATTGATTCCGAAGATTTACGTAACGAGTTGGCACTGGGGCTGATGCCGGCGGATTGGGAAAAGCGCTATAACATCGCTCCCTCCCAGGATGTCGCGACTGTGCCAGATCCTGAAAGCCGTGACGTGGTCTGGATGCGCTGGGGGCTGGTGCCTTTTTGGGCTAAAGACCCCTCCATCGGCAACAAGCTGATTAACGCCCGGGCGGAAACAGTGGCTGAGAAACCTTCCTTTCGTAATTCCTTTAAGAACAAACGCTGCCTGATATTGGCAGATGGTTTTTATGAATGGCGTAAATCAGGTGGGCAATCCATCCCGTTTTATTTTCAGTTGAAGGGCGGGCAGCCTTTTGCGTTCGCTGGTTTGTGGGACGATTGGGAGAATAAGGGAGTCTCGGCGACGCCCGGCCTGCCCGGTTTGACCACCTGCACCCTGATCACGACTTCTGCTAACGGGGATGTCAGTCCGGTTCACTCCCGCATGCCAGTGGTGTTGACCAAGGAAACCATGTGGGATTGGCTGGAGCAAGACGACCCAAAAGTCCTTGAGAGCCTGCTCAGACCTCTGCCCGATGGCAGTCTGAGAGCTTACCAGGTCAGCCGGGATGTCAACAGCCCTCAAAACCAGGGTGAATACCTGGTTGAGCCTGTAGAAGAGGGGTTACCTGGAATTCTTTAGTTCGTCCAGTCGTCCTCTCTTTCACGCTCTCTGTCCAGATAATGCCAAAGACCTGCTGTCAAAATATTACTGGCACCAGTGGATGGACATAATGTAAAATATGCATGTACTCATAAGTCTACGGAAGCGATAAATTTGATGAAAACACCACGGCTTTGGATAACCGCATTCATTTTATTTCCACTCTTGTTGGCTGCCTGCCAGCCTGCTGTTCAACTGCCACAGGTCACCGTTGAAGCAACCACAGTGCAAACTGTTGAGCCAGAACCAACAGTGGGGACCCCTGAGCCAGTTGAAGACCCCGCCATGGGTTGGTGGAACGAAGTCGTTTTCTATGAGATTTTCGTGCGCTCCTTTAAAGACAGCGACGAGGACGGGATCGGCGATTTTCAGGGCATCATCTCGCAACTCGATTATCTGAACGACGGCGACCCCACTACCAGCGACGACCTCGGTATTGGGGGGATCTGGTTGATGCCGATCATGCCCTCCCCCTCCTACCATGGCTATGACGTCAGCAACTATCAGAGCGTCAACCGTGAGTATGGCACAATTGCTGACTTCAAGCAGCTTCTTGATGAATGCCATCAGCGCGGGATTCGCGTAGTCATTGATTTTGTGGTCAATCACACGTCAAGTGAGCATCCCTGGTTTGTCTCTGCCCAGGATCCCGCCAGCGGATTCCGAAACTGGTATGTTTGGGAAGAGCAGAACCCTGGCAGACCTGGCCCCTGGGGGCAAAATGCCTGGTATGAGGCCAATGGTTTCTATTATTACGCCCCATTTTGGAGCGGCATGCCCGATTTGAATTATCACGAGCCTATGGTCAGCAAAGCCATTTATAACGCCACCGAATTTTGGCTTGACCTGGGTGTGGACGGCTTTCGCGTCGATGCCGCCCGCTACCTCTTTGAAGAAGGCGTCAGTCAGCAGGACACCAACAGTAGCATTGCCTGGTTCCAGGACTGGCGTGAGTTTTATACCGGTATTGATTCTCAGGCTTACACTGTTGGTGAAGTTTGGACGGACACACAAGTGATCGCAAAATACAATCAGCCCAGCCGGGGGATGCAGCAATACTTTATGTTCGACCTGGCAGCTGACATCCTGGGTGGGATTTATTCACCAGATCCATCACGTATTATGAAAAGCTATCTGGAAACACTCGAATACTTTCCTGACCAGCAATTCGCGACTTTTTTGACCAACCACGACCAGCAGCGGGTTGCCTCGTATTACAACCAGCGGCTGCAGCCACAAAAACTTGCCGCATTCGTCTACCTGACCGGTCCCGGCACGCCCTACATCTATTACGGCGAAGAAATCGGTATGACCGGTGGAAAACCAGACGAACTGATCCGCAAGCCGATGCAGTGGTCTGCCCAGGCAAACGCTGGCTTCAGCGTCTCGGAGCCCTGGCAAGAGCTGACCGTAGGTTGGGAAGAAATCAATGTAGAAACTCAAGAGCAAGACCCTGATTCATTATTGAACTGGTACAAGGCGCTGGTGAACACGCGCAATCATCTCCCTGCGCTGCAGAAAGGCAGTTATCTGCCCTTCAGCTCCTCCTGCCGGCGGCTTTATACAGTTGCTCGCATATATGAAGATCAGGTTGTGCTCCTGATTGCCAGCCTGGGTGTTCAAACCATGGAAAACTGCACCATCTCGATCGCAGAGAGCCCACTGACTGGCAGCTGGAGTGTCGAAAGTGTTTGGGGTGGGTTGCCTTTTGACCAAATCACCTTCGCTGAGAACGGTTCTTTATCCGAATTTTTAGTTTCCCTTCTGCTTGAGGGTGGAGAAACGATGATTCTTACTTTGGGCAAATAATTGCCTGTCTTTTACACTAAAAAAGGAGAAAAATGAAACAACTGGCTAAATTTCTAAGCTTACTGATACTGATCACTGTTCTGGCAGGCTGCGGCGCACCAACCGCCACCCTCGAGCCAACCGCCCCTGCACCCGAGGAGGAGACCCAGGTGCCGGAGCCAACAGAAGTGATTGAAGCACTGCCGCTCTATGTCAATCTGACCTGGCACCAGCATCAACCTCTCTATTACAAGGACGAAGACGGCGTCTATACCCGACCGTGGGTGCGCGTGCATGCGACCAAGGACTATCTCGATATGGCTGAGATGGTCGCGCAGCACCCGGGCATGAAGGCCAGCTTTAATCTGACCCCCTCACTGATTCGTCAGTTGAACGACTTCGTTACAAATGGAGCCAAAGACCTCTACTGGCTGCTTGCGGAGATCCCGGCTGCCGAATTGACAGTGGCACAAAAAACCTTCATTCTGGAGCGCTTTTTCGATGCCAATTGGGACCATATCATCGCTGTTTTTCCCCGCTACCAGGAACTTCTTGATTTACGTGCCGGCACCGATGCTGAAGCCATCGCGGCAGCAGTGGAAAACTTCAGTGTGCAGGATTTCAGAGATCTGCAGATTTGGTTTAACCTGGCCTGGGTGGACCCCGATTACCTTGCCCAGGAACCGTTCAAGGCACTAGTAGGCAAGGGTAGGGATTTTGACGAGGAAGATAAGAGCGTTTTATTCGCTGGCATCGAAGAACTGGTTGCTCGGGTCATCCCAACGCATAAAGACCTGCAGGACCAGGGCATCGTCGAGATCACGACCACTCCATACGCGCATCCCATCCTGCCGCTGATTTATGATACTGACCTGGCATTGGTCGGCAACCCTAAAGCGATTATGCCCCGCGAACGCTTCAGTTACCCTGAAGACGCCGTGGCGCATCTGCTGAAAAGTGTGGAGATGTATGAGGAGTTTTTTGGTATGCCCGTTCGCGGTCTCTGGCCCGGGGAGGGCTCGGTGGCGGAAGAGATCGTTCCAATGGTGAGCGATGCTGGCTACCAATGGATGCAGACTGGTGAGCCCGTGCTGGTTGCCTCTCTGGGTATGCAGGGAGATCGCTTTGCACGAGATGGCTCGGATACCGTCACTGACGCCGATACCCTCTACCGCCCTTACTACGTCCAGGGGGAATCCGGCGACAAGGTTGCCATTTTCTTCCGCGATTGGGTCATTTCAGACAAAATCGGTTTTACCTACTCCGGCATGCCAGGTGAAGAGGCCGCCCAGGATATGATAAACCGCCTCGAGAATATCCGCGCCAGCCTTGAAGGAACACAGGGCCCGCATATCGTCACCATCGTGGTCGACGGCGAGAATGCCTGGGAAAACTATGACAACGACGGCAAAGAGTTTTTCCATGCGCTTTACAGTAAGCTGGCAGACAGTGAAACCTTGGAAACCATCACCCCATCTGAATACCTGGCACTTTACCCCGACCAACGGGAACTGCCAGAGCTCTTCCCGGGAGCCTGGTTCAGCGCCAATTACGACACCTGGATCGGCGAGGAAGAGGAGGCTGAAGCCTGGGATCTGCTGGCCCTGGTTCGTGCTGACCTGAAACGGTATGAAGATGGCGACCTCAACGCGGACCCGGAATCTATGTCTAACGCGCTTGATTTCATGTATCTGGCTGAAGGTTCGGACTGGTTCTGGTGGTATGGTAGCGACCAGGATTCAGGGCAGGACAGCTATTTTGATGAAGGCTTCCGCGCCCTGTTGAAAGGAGTTTATAGCTCACTGGAAGTTGATTACCCTGCTATACTGGACATTCCGATCATCCAGCCCCAGCCTCTCAAACCCATCAGTGCCATCAGCGGGCAAACTACGCCCGTGATTGATGGGATTTCTGATGAAGAAGAGTGGGCAACAGCAGCGATTTATGAGGGCGAAGAAGGAGAGCCCATCCGGACTTTTGTTTATGGAATGGACCAGGAAAACCTCTATCTGCGCTTTGACCTTGCAGAGCCGTTCAGCGCCGATGCGCTCATCAATATCTACCTGAATGCACCCGGAGATGCCAATAAACAGATGACTGGTAGATCTGGCGGCAGCCCGCTGGTTGCCCCTGCTTCCCGTGTAATCGAAATTAAGCCTGGAACGTCTTTTGCCGGGCTATTCCTGAGCGATGGTTCTGTTTGGACCCAGGAGGAAGATCAGATCGGTCAATTGGCTGCTGATGGAGCGGTGATCGAACTGTCTCTGCCAAAAACGGTATTAGGGCAGGTAAGTGCTGGCAGTGTTGTGCCGGTGCAGGTTGTTTATAACAAGGTTGACCCAGTTCAGTTCAATTCTACGACCCCTCTTGGCATTCAATATTTCAGTTTTGAGCCGCTGACCTCACTTGTGCTGGTCGAAGATCCTGAAGGAGATGACTTTGGGCCTGGCACGTATACTTATCCGACCGATGGCGTTTTCAAAGACGGTGATTTCGACCTGACATTTTTCGAAATTGCCAGCGATGGGGCCAATTTGTTCTTTACATTGGGAGTTAGAGGGGAAATCACCAACGGCTGGGGTTCGCCAGCAGGTTTTTCTGTGCAGACCTTCGACGTCTACATTGATAAAGACCCGGGTGCCGCGACTGGTGCCCGCATGCTGCTGCCCGGCCGCAATGCCGCCCTGGCCGCAGAGCATGGTTGGGAAGTCGCGCTCTGGATTGAGGGCTGGACCCCGCAAGTGGTAATATTGGATGGTGATAATCTGCCGGTAAACCTAACTGAAGCCACCAGCGCGATGCGAGTCTATGTCGACGACAGCAGGAACGCTGTTGTTGCCAGCGTGCCGATGGAGTTTTTTGGCGAGGGAGACCCGGCTGAGTGGGCTTACGCGGTCGCGCTCTTAGGACAGGAAGGCTATCCGTCAGATGGAGTATGGCGCGTTCGAGATGTCAGCCAACGCGCGGAAGCCTACCGCTTTGGAGGCGCTCCGGCTGATAACAATCACACCCGCATCATTGACCTGCTGCTACCGGAAGGTGCCGCAAAGACACAGGAAGACTATCTGAGCACTTACCCTTCATCCGCTTCACCTGTGGATGATAAGGGACCGGATGATTTTGCTATTGTGCCTATGATTTCCGTTGGAAGCGCGCAATAGAAGAGACTGATAATGACACAAGAATTTAGAATCACAACTGACCCCAGACCCGATGTTGAACTCACTCTCGACGATGGCCGCATCATAACGGGCAAGCGCGGTGCCAAGCTTGAAGAGTTTATCAACGTAATCCAGCAGGATGACATACCCGAGATTGTGGGTGTCATCCTGAATGGTTCCTTGCGCGAGTTGACCTATCCGCTGCTACAGGATGGCGTTGCCAGCCTGATTGATATGTCAGATTCGGATGGAGCCAGGATTTACCGCCGCTCGCTGGTGTTTTTGCTTGAGGTGGCGTTTAAGCGCTGTTTTCCGGAAGGTCAGTTGAATATCGATCATTCCGTTTCCTCTGGCGGCTACCACTGCCAGATCCACAACCTGAACGGTTTTGGACAAGAGGAACTGGATACGCTCAGGAGTTACATGGAGTCACTGGTAGCAGAAGACATTCCCTTCGTGCGCGAGACGGTGCCTTTAGAGGAAGCTGTTGAATATTTTACCGCTACCGGAGAAACTGACAAAGTCAGCCTTTTGAAGTATCGTCAACGCCCCGACCTGGTGCTTTACCGCGCCAAAAACGTGCGCGATTATCATCATGGCTATATGGTGCCTTCCTCTGGCTATATCAAATGGTTTGACTTCGACCTGGTGGAAGAGGGCTTTGTGCTGCGCTTCCCACGCCGTCACTCACCCCGACAGATAGAACCATTGGGCAAGTATCCAACCCTGCTGAAGACCTTCAGAGACTACGGCGATTGGTTGAACAAGCTGGGGATTCCCTCGGTAGGCGCTTTAAACGACGCCATCAAAGATGGCCACATCGACAAGGTGATCCTGGTTTCTGAAGCTTTGCACGAGATGCAAATTTCCCAAATTGCTGATCAGATATCCAAAAACCGCGACAAGGTGGAAGTCATTCTGATCGCGGGCCCGTCCTCCTCTGGCAAGACTACTTTCTCTAAGAGACTCAGCATCCAGCTGGTGGCCAAGGGTATCAATCCCTTCGCGCTTGAGATGGACAATTTTTTCGTTGATCGCGACAGAACGCCTGTGCTGCCTGACGGCAGCAAAGACTACGAATCTCTGCAAGCCATGGACCTGGAACGGTTCAATCACGATGTCAAAGCACTGATTGCCGGCCAGGAGGTGCAACTGCCCAGATTCAACTTCATTACCGGCAAGAGTGAGAACGGCAAACTTGCCAGGTTGGAGAACGGGCAGGTAGTGATTTTGGAAGGCATCCACGGTTTGAACCCGAGCCTGCTGAATGAAGTGAACCCGGCTCATACCTTCCGAATTTACATTTCCTGCCTGACCCAGCTCAACCTCGACCGTCATAACCGAATTTCGACAACGGATACCCGTTTACTCAGGCGGATTGTGCGCGACGCCCGCGACCGCGGTTACAGCGCCAGCCAAACCATCGCCCGCTGGGAGTCTGTGCGCCGAGGAGAAAAGGAGCACATCTTCCCATACCAGGAATATGCCGACGTCATGTTCAATTCCGCTCTTGCGTACGAGTTGACGACCTTGAAACCGATGGTCGAGCCGCTTTTGCGCCAGGTCAGTTTTGGTACCATGGAGCATATTGAGGCGAAGCGTCTCCTGAAATTCCTGGAATGGTTCCTGCCGACCACAACAGACTTCGTGCCGGACAATTCTTTGTTGAGGGAGTTTATCGGCGGCTCGATCTTGACCGACTTCTCGATGTGGACGCGGTAACGCGAGCCAATTTACAGAAAAAGGCTGCTCATACCAGGGCAGCCTTTGGTTTTTCGTTCCTCAAAAAACTATTTTTCAATCATCGTTTTCTTGATCATGACCGACAATCTTCTTACGCCTTCGCGAATTCTCTCTGGGTTGGTGGCCGAGAAATTTAAGCGCATGGTGTTGTTGGGACCGCCAATAGGATAGAAGGGCGTCCCAGGGACGTAGGCGACTTTTTCCTCCACTGCCTTTGGGAAAAGGACCATGCTGTCGCAGCATTCTGGCAATCTCAACCAGAGGAACAGCCCGCCCTTGGGGACTGTCCAGGTGGTACCTTCGGGCATGTAGTCTTCAAAGGCCTGCAGCATAGCGTCACGACGTTCCTTATATACTCGCTTAATGGTTTCAATATGGTCGGGCAACCAATCGGCACTGGCCATTTCATAAGCGACGTATTGATCAAAGGTAGAGCACTGCAGGTCAGCGCCTTGCTTGGCCTGCACCATGCGCTTGATGACTTCAGCCGGGCCAATCACCCATCCAATGCGCAGCCCAGGGGCGAGAATCTTGGAGAAAGTGCTGGTAAAAATAACATTGCCGGCAAATTCATCGCCATTGCCGTTATGATACCTGGCATCCAGAACAGCGATAGGCGGAAGATGCTCGCCTTCAAAGAGCAGCTTGCCGTAGGGGTCATCTTCGATCAAAGGCACGCCATATTGACTCGCCAGCTCGATCAATCTCTGCCTGCGTTCCAGCGTCATGGTGACACCCAGCGGATTGTGGAAGTTTGGCAGGACATACATGAATTTCACATTTTGCTTGATGATATTTTCCAGGTTGTCTGTCACCAATCCGTCTTCGTCAGTCTCTACAGTCACATAGGTGGGTCCATAAGTATTCCAGGCCTGGATGGCGCCCAGGTAGGTGGTCGATTCGGTCAACACCCTGTCGCCATTGTTTATGAAGATGCGACCGACAATATCGAGCGCTTGTTGTGAACCGGAGGTGATCAGAATATTATCCCTGGTAACTTTCAGGCCATTCTTATTCATGTCGTCTGCGATCCACTGCCGAAGTGGGTCGTAACCTTCGGTTGTGGTGTATTGCAAGGCTTTTCTACCGTTTTCATTCAATACTTTTTCACAAGCAGCCTTCATCTCCTCGATCGGAAAGAGTTCTGCGGCGGGGAAACCGCCTCCAAATGAGATCACATCAGGCTGATTAGTGACTTTTAGCAGCTCGCGGATGAAGGAACTCTTCATCCTTTGAGTTCGGTTAGCGAAACGAAGCTCCCACGGTGTTGGCATATTTATCTCTCCTTTTTTTTTCTAAACTATCTATGGCATATATCTGCTTACAATTGTTGCCGCGCCAGGGAGGGCAACCCGATCTCCAGGGGTGAGTTGAGCGGGTGGGTTTTGCCTCCAGTTTGGCGCGTTTTGGAAAATAAAAATCTTGGTACCTACGGCAGCAGCCTTTTTGTCCACAAAGGCCTGACCGGTGAGATAGCCGTTGCTGTCGATCGCGCAGCTGGTAACCTTGCCGATCATGCGGCCCTTGAGGTCACAGACCGGGTCGCCATGGTGCGCCATGCGAACGGCCTTTTCGTCGAAAGTGAAGCGCGCCACCACGCCGGTGCGCTCGGCTTCCCGTTTGACGAAGGCTTCTCTGCCGATGAACCAGGCGGAATTCAATTTCAGGAAAGGCAGGAAGCCTGCCTCACCGATGGTCAGGTTCATGTCACCGCCCATTTCATGTCCGTAGAGCGGCAGGCCAGCTTCAGTTCGCAGAGAATCTCGCGCGCCTAAACCGTTGGGTAGCAAACCCAGAGGCGTGCCGACTTCCATAATTGCATTCCAGAGGCGAACCGCGTTGTCAGGGTGAACAAATATCTCGAAGGACATCTTCTCACCGGTGTAGCCGGTTCTTGAGACAATCGCATCCATGCCATCCAGCACTGTCTGACAGAGTTGGTTCCTGTTTAATCGGCGGATCTTGCGCTGCTCCGCAGGTTCAGCAAGTTCGCACAAGATCTCGCGGCTGACCGGCCCCTGCAGGGCGATGTCAACCAGCATGTCTTTACCCTCTTTGGGATCTTTGAGGTTGCGCAGGATTACATTGCGACCAAAAATTGTCACCCAGGGGCGTTGGCGGTCGACCAGGACTTCGCCATTCTTCACAGCGTTGAGCCAGGCCCAATCCTTATCTTCATTGGCCGCGTTTACCACCAGCAGGTATTTCTCTTTGGCAATGCGGTAGATGATCAGATCGTCGATTACATTCGCGTCGGGGTCCATAAAATGGGTATAGACTGACTCACCGATGTTTCGGAAGAGAACGTCATTGCCACAAACTGAATCAAGAAAAACAGCGGCATCGGGACCTTCAGCCAGGAAAACACCCATATGGGTGACGTCAAACAGACCGGCAGCCTGGCGGGTGGCCAGGTGTTCCTGCAACACTGAGGTATACCAGAGCGGCATTTCCCATCCGGCAAAGGGAGTCATTTTTGCACCCAGAGCCACGTGTGTGTCATAGAGCGGAGTGCGCTTGAGAGGAGGATCGACAGGTTCGGTCCAGACGAAATCAGGGCGTGCTTCTAAAGTGACGTCGTTAGGCATACCCACAAAATAGGGTTTGTAACAGTCAATCGGGTCACCTTCAGGGTGTACCCACACCGGGTCGGCTCTGTTAATTGAAATTGGACCAGGGATTCGCTGGGTCAGGTCTTCATCATAGTAAATGAAGCCAGTGGAAAGCCCCACGATCCACAAGCCGGCCAGGCCCAACTTCTCTGCTGGCACGGTGAGGATGTAACGGTAAGGGTCCTTGCAGGTGAGCACCCCTTCAATATCACCAGAAGTGGTGTGCATCATCGTGTTCTGTGAGTCTCCGGGCTGCAGCGCTTCGACGTCGCTGGTCATGGTGAAGTTAAGAAAAGAGCGAACGGTTTCGCCGGTCATTTCCAGGGCACCATACCCCGAGCGGGGATGATCCTCGAGGTAGAAATAGTGGGGGAAGCCGTGGAATTGATCGATCTCGTCGATTCCTGGTTTGGCATCTGCCATGGTACGGACTTCGCTGTTGATGTGAATCAGAGTTTCGAAATCGAGTTTCGCGCGGGTTTTGTTACCGCTGCGCCCGATCATATAGTAAGGGGTGGTGGCTTTGAAGAGACCGTCAATCAACCCTGCGATTTGCCTGAAATCATTCTCTTTGAAACCACGTTGGGTCAACCAGGTGGAACCCATGCGGATTCCGGTGGAGCGAAGGGCAGATTTGTCTCCGGGGATGGTATTTCGGTTGACAACGATGCCTGCCAGGTCGAGGATGCGAGCGCCCAGGTCGCCATTTAAAGGGACACCAGCGGGGCTCTTATAAGATTTACAGTCGATCAGGCACATGTGGCTGTCGGTACCACCATAGGAGACTTTGACATCCAGTTCTTGGAAAGCGTCGGAGAGCGCTTTGGCGTTCTTCAGGGTTTGTTCCTGTAATTCGATGAACTGATTGGTTTTTGCGAGCTTAAAGGTGAGTGCCATCGCGGCAATTGTGTTGACGTGAGGTCCGCCTTGTTCCCCTGGGAAAATACCTTTATCGATTTTCTCCCCCAACTCGCGGTCATGGCAGATCACCACGGCACCGCGGGGGCCGCAAAGGGTTTTGTGTGTAGTAAAACTGACCACGTCGGCAATGCCGATGGGCGAGGGCACTTTTTTGGCGGCAACCATTCCGGCGATATGTGAAATATCTGCCAGCAGCCAGGCGCCCACTTCATCTGCGATCTCACGGAATTTTTGCCAATCCGGAATCCAAGGATAAGAAGTGTAGCCTGCGATGATGATTTTAGGTTTGGCTTCTTTAGCGATTTTGAGAATCTCGTCGTAATCGAGCCTTTCGGTTTTTGGATCGACCGTGTAGTGATAAGCGTCATAAACTATCCCAGAGCGATTGACTGGCGAACCGTGAGTCAGGTGACCGCCATGAAGCAAGTCCATCCCCAGAATGGCATCCCCCGTTTCGATCAGGGCGGTGTAAATAGCGGTATTTGCGGGCGCGCCCGAGAGGGGCTGAACATTGACCCAGAGATCGTCGGGAATCAAGTTATTGGCTGCAAAAAGCTCTGCCGCGCGACGGCGGGCAAGGGCTTCCACCATATCGACATATTCGACACCTTTGTAGTAACGACCGTCACTATGCCGGCGATAACGACCCAGCTGATAGGCATAGTCCATGATTGTGGCTTCGTCTTGATAACGGGTTTCAGGCCGAGGGTAGCCTTCTGCGTAAATATTGGTAAAGGGTGATGCCAGCAGGTCTCTGACTGCCTTTGGCGCGATGCTCTCGCTGGGAATCATGATCAACCGTCTCGCCTGACGCTCAGTCTCGAAATCGACCAGACTTTTTACATTAGGATCGTAATCTTCTACACGTTTTTCAAACAAATAATCGCTCATAGGGTAACCTCAGGAAAGATTAATACCTCTGCATGTAAGCGGAGGTTTGATTTGACAACCGATTGGGATGAGGGGAAAATGGCCATATCATGACACGAAAACAGCAAGACTGCAGTTCGCCGACCGTGGTCATTATCGAACATTATCGCTAACTTTGCCATTATCGTAATTGTACCTTATAAAGCCCTGGTTTCTGAAATAATTTTTCCAGAAAAAGCAAAGGATTTCATGAAACCAAAGAGAAGGCTGAGCCTGTACTATAATCAGAAAATGCCTGAAGAAAAAAACGACCTGAGCGAAGAAGTTGCCCTGATAAACGCTGCCAAAACAAACCCGGATGCTTTTGGTCTGCTCTACGAACGGTATGTTGGGCGGATATACAACTATATCTATTTCCGCGTGGGCTCAAAAGGTGATGCAGAAGACCTGACCGCGAAGGTTTTCTTCAAGGCCTTAAAAAGTATTGGGGGCTATCGCCACATGGGGCTGCCTTTTTCGGCGTGGTTGTACCGTATTGCCCATAACCTGGTGGCAAATTACCATCGCGATCGCTCCAAAATTCAGATGATATCGATTGAGAACCTGGTTATCCAAGATACAGGCAGCCATGCCGAACCCGAAGGGATGATTGAAGCCAAACAAGAAAAAGATTACCTGCTGGAACTTATCAGTGATCTTTCTCCTCAGAAAAGAGAACTGATCGTTCTGAAATTTGTCCATAAATTATCCAATGAAGAAATCGGCAAGATTTTTGGCAAGACAGAAGGAGCGATCAAGAGCCTGTATCATCGAACCCTGGTCGAATTGAAGGAACGGGCAAAACAGAACACCGCCTGGCGTAACCTCTGAGAAGACAAAGGGTTAAAAATTACAAGGAGAACCCCAGGCATGGATATGACCGAACACTTTGACGCTGATCTGATTGGGCTTGAAGGGCTACTGGCAGGCTATCTGGGTCAGTATGCGCCAGACAATAAATTTGTGCAGGAACTGAAGCAGAACCTGGTCTCTTCACGGATTTTTGAGCGGCGACGGGAGATCGGGGCGATCGTGGTTGCCAGCCTGACGCTTCTACTTGCGGGCAGCATCGCGTTTAGCGTGGCCCAGCTCATCCGCTGGGCCCGGAAACCTTCGCAGGGCTGAGATCGTTCATTCCAGCGCTTGTGGCTTGATTGAGCGCGAAAAACTTCCTTGCGTGTGCTCAATCCTTTCTAACAGGAATATTTTGCTTATTAAAAACAAATGAGCGGCCAACTGACCGCTCATTTAATCTAAACAATCTGGTTAATTTCCTTCGTAGGTATCGCGTACCCATGACCCAACCAGCCAATACTGGAAGTCGCGATGGTGGTAGCTGTCAACGGCGGCAACGATCGCGTAAACCAGCGCGGCGACTGGCACCAGTGTCAGCAGAAGCGCGATGGGGAATCCACAGAGACCCACAATCACAACCGTTAGAAGGGCTGAGAGTGCCCAGGCAATTCCTGCCAACACACCTGCGCCGAAAAAGAACACGCCCTGGAAGATCAGCGCCTGTAAACTCTGGTATGCGACGTAGCGTGAGCGGTCTCTATAGGCAAAGTATATGATCAAAGGGGGCAATAGACCGAGTAAACCGGTGAACAAATTCAGAAATATGCCCAGGTGGGCAAACATGGCCAGGGTGCTCTCTTCGGAACGATCGAGCCCTGGTTGGGCGGTAAAGACAGGGTCGGATGTGCCACTCTCATGAGCGTCAATTATCACGGGGTCGGGTTCGTTAAAATCATTATGGTCAGTCATAACAGCCTCACTTTCATTCGTAGATTTTATTATAAACTATCCTGTTGATAGTAAATTTATAGAAAATATTTTAGTACAAGCTACTGCAGCCATTCAAACAGGACATTATGCCGCGAAAAACTTGAAAATTAATCGGCTGTGATAAAATTTCAGCATGTCGTACCGAGTTGTCTTTATGGGCTCGCCCGAATTCGCACTTCCGACCCTGGAAGAATTACATCGCCATTATGAAGTTGTTGCAGTGGTAACCCAACCCGACCGTCCTGCTGGTCGCGGTCGTAAGGAACAGGCCTGCCCGGTAAAAAAACTGGCGCTGGAGTTGGGCTTGCCAGTTTTGCAACCCAAATCTTTGCGGAAACTCTCTGCTGTCAGCGAACTCGCCCAATGGAAGCCGGATTTGATTGTGGTGGCGGCTTACGGTCAGATTTTACCCAAAGCAGTTATCGAGATGCCGGAAAAAGGCTGCATCAATGTGCATGCTTCACTCCTGCCTGTTTGGCGGGGAGCTGCTCCGATCCAGGCTGCTATCGCAAACGGGGATGAAAAAACCGGAGTGACAATCATGTTGATGGATGAAGGGCTGGATACCGGCAGGATTTTGGCTCAGCGTGCTGTTCCAATTCGACCCGGCACCACCGCCAGCGAGCTTTCCGCTCAACTTGCGCATCTGGGCGCGCGAACCCTAATTGAGGTTCTGCCGGCTTACTTGCGAGGTAATCTGGGGGCAGTTCCGCAGGATGAATCGAAAACAAGTTACGCGCCTAAACTGACCAAACAAGACAGCTTTCTGGATTTCTCACTGCCGGCCCAAACTTTGCTGAACCAAATCAATGCTTACCAACCCTGGCCTGGCGCGGTCTACAATTGGCAGGGAAAACTTGTTAAAATTATCGAAGCGCATGTTCACCCGACCTTTGAATGTGACCCCTCCGGCCGCTTTGTGGTAAACGGGCTGCCTGCTATTTGCACGGGAGATGGCCTGTTGGTTTTGGATATTGTCCAGCCAGAAGGTAAGAAAGCCATGGACGGCAAAGCCTTCCTCAACGGACAACCAGACTGGCTGGAAGATTCGAAGCAGAATTAAGCTTGCCTAGACTTTTGCCAGTCCCACCTGACTCGACAAGATAAAACTGAGTCCCTCTTTTCTGATTCTGGAGGTATTACTTGTCTTCGGTGAAAAAGGCTTGCTTCCATTCATACAATTTATTTAACGCCTGTATAGGAGTCAGCGCCTCCAGGTCGATTTTTTTGAAGGCGTTCATAAGCGGGTTGTTTTCCGGGAAGAGCCGCAGCTGCGCTTTTTCCTCTTTGGGTTCTGGCAGGGTTTTTCCGGAGCTGGTCTCTAACTGCTTCAGGATTTCATTCGCGCGAGCGATTACAGGCGCAGGCAGCCCAGCCATCTGGGCAACGTGAATGCCATAAGAACGGTCAGCCGCGCCCGGAACGATTTTGTGCAAGAAAATGACCTGATCATCTGCTTCGGATACAGCGACATTGTAGTTGCGCACGCCAGGGTACAAATCGGCTAACTCGGTCAGTTCGTGGAAGTGGGTGGCGAAAAGCGTGTATGGCTTGAGGCGAGGGTGGCTGTGCAGGTACTCGATAATTGCCCAGGCAATTGAAAGCCCGTCATAGGTGCTGGTGCCGCGCCCGATCTCGTCCAAAATCAGCAGGCTGCGTGAGGTGGCGTTATTGAGAATGTTGGCAGTCTCGAGCATCTCGACCATGAAAGTTGACTGCCCCTGATGGATGGCATCTTGCGCCCCTATGCGCGTGAAAACACGATCCACAAGCCCGATTTCAGCCTGGTCGGCGGGCACAAAACTGCCGATCTGTGCCATCAAAACAATCAGTACTACCTGGCGCAGGAAGGTTGACTTCCCGCTCATGTTCGGACCGGTGATCAGGCGGATGATCTCACCTTCTTCAAAGGCAGTATCGTTGGGGATGTAGCGGGTGCGGCTGGTGAGCTGCTCGACAACCGCATGCCGTCCTGCCAGGATGCTGATGCCTTTCTCTTGCTTCAGGGATGGCCGTGTGTATTTGTTCAGCGCGGCGACTTCAGCCAACGAGAGCAGACAGTCCAACCGGGCAATGCCCCTGGCTGTCTCTAACAGCGCCTGGCTTGATTTTGCCAATTGAGCGATCACCTGATGGAAGACTTTGAGCTCAATCTCGTGGATTTGGGTCTCGGCATTGAGCACCAGCGATTCATATTCCTTTAATTCGGGTGTGATATAGCGCTCGCTGTTGACCAGGGTTTGCTTGCGGATATATTCCTCTGGCGCTTTGTCGGCCAGACCACGTGAGATCTCAATGTAGTAACCGAAGACCTTGTTGAAACCGACCCTCAAGGTCTTTAAGCCGGTGCGCTTGCGTTCGGAGGATTCGAGAGAGTTGATCCAGTCGCGCGCGTGTCTGGAAGAGGAGACCACCTGGTCGAGTTCCTGCGAGAAACCTGTTTGTATCAAACCGATATTGTTCAATGTTGCCGGCGGCTCGTCGCTAATTGCCCTTTTCAGCAAGTCCAGTTCATTTTCAAAGGTCTGCCAGCCCTGCAGCACAATCCCCAGTGCAGGATGGCCGCTTGCGGTTAACCCCATGAGTTGGGGGAGGGCCGCCAGGTCATCCCGCAGGGCGACCAGGTCATTTGGACGGGCGGAACCGTTCACCAGGCGATTTATGAGACGTTCCAGGTCGTGGAGCTGAACGAGCAGTTCGGCTATCTGTTTCCGTTCGACACCGTGATCATAAAGAAATGCCACCGCGTCGAGGCGCTGGTTGATCTGATCGATGTCCAGCAGCGGCTTGTTGACCCAGTTTCGTAACAACCGTTTACCCATTGGTGTTTGAGTTTTATCCAGCACCCCTAATAGAGATCCTTCTGTTTTGCCCTCACGCAAGGTTTCGGTCAGTTCGAGATTACGCCGAGTTTCGGCGTCCAGGACCATGAAGTCAGATAAACTGTAGGTGCTGAAAGACAGCTCGATATTGAGGAGTTCTTTTTGGGTATCCTGCAGAAACTTAAGCAGGGCACCGGTGGCGCGGGTCGCGAGGGGATAAGGTTTAAGTCCCAACCCTTCCAGGTTGCTCACCCCAAAGCGACTTTTAATTAACTCCTGCGCGCGCCCGGCTTCAAAATACCAGCTGGGGATGCGTGTCAGGTTGAAATCAAAAGACAGTTTTTCATCAGAACCGTCTGAAACCAGCAATTCAGCCGGGCTGAGACGCTCTAATTCGGCCTGCAGCAACACTTCCACATTGCCATCAGCAAGTTGAGTTGCGGCCAGTTCTCCTGTCGAGATATCCACGTAGGCCAACCCCACTTTGCCTTCCTGGTGATAGTAGCAGGCAAGATAGTTGTTTCGGCCGCTCTGCAGCAGGTGTGGCTCTACCAATGTTCCTGGGGTGACTACCCGGACGACCTCACGGGGAAAAAGACCTTTGTCCGGCTGTTCGCCCACCTGTTCACAGATGGCAACATGGAAGCCTTTTTCAATCAGGCGACCGAGGTAATTGTCGACAGCGTGATAGGGAATCCCCGCCATGGGGATGCGGGAGTCTTTGCTTACTGGCCGCGAAGTGAGGACGATATCCAGTGCCTCCGCGGTCTTGCGAGCGTCGTCATCGAAGGTCTCATAAAAATCGCCCAGCCGAAAGAATACGATCGTATCAGGATATTGTTTCTTGACATCCAGGTACTGCTGTCGTAAGGGCGTTAACTTTATAGCCATAAACTTAGTTCAAGTTTTCCAGAACGTAAGCATCCACCTGGTTGAGCGCTTCGGGCAGCTTGGATGGGTCCTTTCCACCAGCCTGAGCCATATCCGGCCGACCGCCGCCTCCACCACCGACTACCTGAGCAACCTTTTTGATCAGGTCGCCAGCTTTCAAACCGCGCTTGATCAGGTCTGGTGTTACCGCGGCGATCATTAATGGTTTTTCGTTTAACACTGTGCCGAGCACAACTACACCGCTGGTGTGCTTTTGCCGGAATTGGTCGGCCAGGGAACGCAGCGCATCGACGTCTGCGTTGGGGATAACGGCACTGAGGATCGGGACGCCAGAAACCTGCCTAACCTCGTCCATTTTTTGCTTGAATGATAGATTCGCGGCTTCAGCGTGCGCCTGTTCCAGTTCACGACGGGTTTGTTTAAGTTCCGCTTCGAGAGCTACTGCTTTATTAAATGCGTCTGCCGGACTGGTTTGCAGGAAAGAGGCGATCTGATTGAGTTGATTGATACGCTCACGCGCGTAATGGTAGGCGGCCAGACCAGTAACTGCTTCAATTCGTCGAACGCCGGCGGCGACCGAAGACTCGGAGAGAATGTAGAAAGATCCGATCTGTGCGGTATTATCCACGTGCGTACCTCCACAGAGTTCGTAAGAAACGCGGCCGCGTTGATCCGCTATTTCAACGGTGCGGACCTGGCTACCGTACTTCTCGCCAAAGAGCGCGGTTGCTCCTTCAGCTTTGGCCTGCTCCAGCGTTTTAATCGTTTTGTGAACCTGATACTCATCAGCGATCAACTGGTTGACCACTGCTTCGATTTGAAGCAAATCGGCCTTTGAGACAGCGTGAGGATAGTTGAAATCGAAACGCATTCGCTCGGGGTCAACCACTGAGCCTGACTGGTGCACCTTTTCGCCCAAAACCTGGCGCAGTGCTGTATGCAGCAGGTGGGTGGCGGTGTGGTTGCGCATAGTGGCGAGCCGGCGCTCGGCGTCTACCTCGATAATTACCTCGTCCCCGCGCCTGGGGTGTCCAAAAATCACTTCTCCAGTCAGGACATATGCGTCTGGTGCAGGTTTTGAGGCCTGGTCAATTCGGATCTCCCAGCTGCCTTTTGGATTGGAAGAGACCACCCCGTTGTCGGTAATTTGACCGCCACCTTCGACATAAAATATGCTTTCACGCACCATAATCGCGACCGAGGCGTCGGGGTAGGCTCGTTCTACAGGTTGGTTATCGATGACGATAGAATCCAGAATGGTTTCCTTCTTCAAGGCACCGTAAGGGTCGTAGCTGCTTACTGCTTTGCTGGAAGTGTCGGCCCGAACTTTGAGGTCGCGGCTGATCCTCTCACGTTCCTGTTTGAAAACCTCGGTGGTGTCCTGTCGGCCATCATCAAATAAGTGTCCCCGGCTCGAGGCCAACCGGTGTTCTTCCATTGCATCGAAAAAACCTGCCTCCTCAACCTGCATGCCCGCTTCTTCCAGGATATCGCGGGTAATTTCAAGCGGGAAGCCGAGCGTCGCGTAAAGGTCAAAAGCCCGCCTGCCGTCGAGGGTGGTCTGGTCGGAAGCTTCGAGTTCTTGAATGTATTCCTGCAATTGGGCAAAGCCGCTGTCAAGCGTTTCAGCAAAACGTTTCTCTTCGGCTGTGAGCGTGTCTGCAATCAACTCGCGGTTGGCACTCAATTCCGGGTAAGCAAGCTGGTAATTTTCAATTACCCTGGCAGCGACCCGGGCCATAAAGGGTTCACTGAGGTTGATGTTGCGGCCAAAGCGTGCGGCCCGGCGGATGATCATGCGGCAGACATAATTACGGCCGACATTCCCCGGGATGACCCCATCGGCAATTAAGAAGGTCGCCGCGCGGACATGGTCTGCGATTACCCGATAAGCGGTTAGATTTGCCTGGCGTTCTTCCGCTGTTTGTCCAGCCAGGCGCTGGGTTTCGTCCAGCAGCGGCTTG
>CAZHXQ010000008.1:0-37142 GCA_964536465.1 uncultured Anaerolineaceae bacterium | reverse complement strand
CTCCGCCTATCGCGCAACCAATCGTCATAGCGGCTGGACCAAGGCCCAGCCGTACGGAGGGGGTTTATCTAACTCCGCCTATCGCGCAACCAATCGTCATAGCGGCTGGACCAAGGCCCAGCCGTACGGAGGGGGTTTATCTCCCTCCTCGCAGGGGATTGCTGTCTCCGATAGCCGCGGCTCGTCGCGCACGGTTAGGAGACCGCCGCTAACGCTGACAGGCGCGATTACTATTCTCTGTTCTCGCTGGTGTCGTCACCAGCGGAGTTATCTTGACCGCAGGTCTCCATTATTACCTGTTTTTTTGAAGACTCAGCGAGCCGCGAATCTCAACCCGCGCACGGTCAGCCCACTAAAGGGATACTACGCAAGAGACCGGCGCGATCGCGAGTGCCATTTCAACAATAGGGATTACAAACAAATATCGCTGTTCTGGCTGGTGTCCTCACCAGCGAGTTATCTTGGCCGCAGGTCTGCATTATCACCCGTTTTTTTGAAAACCAGCGCGATCGCAAAGAGGTAAATTTGGAAATCTTCTAAAAGCAGGAGAGGGAAAAAACCATAGGGCGGGTGGGGGTCGAACCCACACAGTGTCACCACCGACGGATTTTAAGTCCGTTGCGTCTGCCTATTCCGCCACCGCCCCGAAATACGTCATGTTTATTTTACCATTACACCAAATTTTATGCATCACTTAGGTTCCTTCAACAACTTATTCTAATTCGAACGAAAAGTGCAACACCAACTTTTTCCAATCACGAAATTGATCGTCTAACCTCACCCTGAAAGTTGGAGACTTATGAAACATCACAGCCAACGTATTTGGACAGCCAGCCCTGCTCAACTTACTTACCTCAATATATGCGGGGCAGTGTAGAATTGGAGATAATTTATAATAACTCTCAGGTGCTGATGCCATGAAACCAAAACAACCGCTCACATTAATTTTCCTTGCCATCGTGCTTTTTTCCCTGGGGGTTTCTTTTATCAGCAAACGAACGCTTTCTATCCCAGCGGCCAACCAGGCACAAACCCTCAAAGATTGGGCTCACGGCAGCGGCGGAACCTTAAAAGTGATGCTGACCTACCCTACCAAATTGCTCAGCAACCAGGCCAACACAATCACGCTCACTTATGAGCCCGATGCGAGCCTGGAGCAAAACCTTGACAGCGGCTACATCTTTGATGCTGAATTCATCGCCGCCGGAAGCGTGATCAGCCCTCAAAGGCGAATGCTGCTGCCCCTCGAAAAAGGTCGCCAGAGCATCTCCTGGGAGATCGTGCCCTTCATCACCTTCGAAAATGAAGCCATTGTCCAGGCAGCGCTGGAGAATGCCGATCTCACCGGCGCTTACGCCATCTCGCCCCAGGTCACCTTCGATCTTGCCTTTGAAGTCAGGCAGTCCAGTGGGCTGAGCCCACAAAATTCCTTTTATGCGGGACTGGTGATGGTGGCTGTGGCTCTGCTGCTGCTGGTCTATTACGTGCTAAAACAAAACTCGCTTGAAGCCAAAGGTTAAATCAAATTATGCGAAGACCACGCTCAAAATCTTTCGTAAATTTGCTGGCTAGAACACCCGTGATCACTACAGGCAAAATTCCTGCGGTGAAGATTCGTTCTGTGACCAGCGATTCCCGCCAGGTTCAACCAGGAGATGCCTTTTTTGCCATCAAGGGAGAAAGCTTTGACGGCTTCGAATACATTCCCTCCGCAATTGAGCGGGGCGCGGCGCTTATTATCGGCAACCGTCCCGCCCCACAGCAGCCAGAGGTGCCCTATCTGCAGATTGACGATGACCCGCGCAAAGCCCTGGCCTGGCTGGCAGCTGCCACCCATAACTTCCCGGCGCGCAAGCTGCGTATGATCGGTGTGACCGGCACTGACGGCAAAACCACGACCGCGAGCATGATCCACCATATTCTGACCCACTGCGGTGTTCAGACCGGCCTGATTTCCACGGTGAGCGCTCTGATCGGTGACCAGCAGGTCGACACTGGCTTCCATGTAACCACTCCCGATTCGCCCGCTATCCAGGCCTACCTGGCCGAGATGGTCAGGGCAGGCATGACCCATTGCATTTTGGAAAGCACTTCGCACGGTCTCGCGCAGGGCCGCACCATCGCTGCCGAATTTGATATCGCGGTTGTTACCAACGTGACCCACGAACATCTCGACTACCACGGCGACTGGCAGCACTACCTCGCAGCCAAGGGGCTCTTGTTTGAAAGCCTTTGGTCTCCTGCCCCGAAGAAGATTGGCAACTTGAGGCTGGCTGTTCTAAACAAAGATGACCGCTCTTATGGTTACCTCAAGCGAATTTCCCCTCCCGGTCATCTTAGTTACTCTCGTCTGAACCAGGCTGATCTTTGGGCTGACGATATCCAAAACACGCCCAGCCAGCTCAGTTTTGATTGTCACATTGACGATTTGGTCTATCCAGTAAAAACTCCATTAACCGGTATTTACAATGTATCCAATTGCCTTGCAGCCCTGGCAGTATGCGTCAAGGGTCTGGCAATCCCCGCCGAAAAAGCCAGCGCCGCACTGGCTACCCAGGGGACCATTTCCGGGCGAATGGAGCCTATCGATCTCGGGCAGGATTTTATTGCCATCGTTGATTTTGCCCACACACCCTATGCCCTGGCGGTCGCCCTCGAAACTGCCCGCAGCCTGACCAAAGGCAGGGTGATCGTCGTATTCGGCTCGGCAGGCTTGCGCGACCGCGAGAAACGCAAAATGATGCCGGCTGAATCCATTAAACGCGCAGATATGACCATCCTAACAGCTGAAGACCCACGCACAGAGTCGCTGGAAGCGATTCTCCAGGATATGGCTGATGCCGCTGTGGCTGCCGGAGGAATCGAAGGTGAAAACTTTTTGCGGGTCGCGGACCGTGGCGAGGCGATTCGCCGCGCGATCGCTATGGCCCAGCCGGAAGATGTGGTGATCGCGTGCGGAAAAGGGCATGAACAATCGATGTGTTTCGGCAGCACGGAATATAACTGGGACGATCGAACCGCCATGAGAGCCGCCCTGGCAGCGCACCTTGGTATTCCAGGTCCCTCAATGCCCTGGCTGCCCACCAGCCAAGCCTGATTTCTCTTGGCCTTCAATCCAATACTGAGGTTTACAACTTTTATTGCCTGTGGTTTTTCTTGCGTTGCACCTGTTGATACATTTCACCCAAGGTGCCCCCGTTGATGCCACCAAAGATGGCCATAAAACCAACCAGGGCCGCCAGCAGGCCCGATTTCCAGGTCAGCAAGACGGTCACCACCAGTCCCGCGATCCCGCCGTAGATCCCGTAGGTGGTGCCGCGGCGGTCTTTTGCCAACAGTGTAATCAAAAAGCCGATCGTCAGTGACCCTAAGAAAATGCCCAGCATAAGGGTAGTATCGACCCCCTGCATGACCTCACCATAGCGCAGCAGCAGTGAATCCACCAGACTGAAGAATATCAGCGCCCAGGCGATATTCAGGATCATAGCCAGGATCAGGAAGGCATATTTAGTGCCTCTAAAATCAAGCATCCGGTTGAGTTTCATAGAGTAAATTGTACCTTATCGGGTTAGGCTTTTATTCAAATTTGGCCACCGGCCACACCCGCACCTGCAAGCAACGCAGAAAAGGGAATCCAGAAGGTGATCCAGCAAGCCAGGTTACTTTAGGCTTTGAGTGAGCTCTGCCTACGGTAATACCGCGTAAAAAAGCTGATTGCCAAAAGCCATAAATACGCGTCGGTCCTGACTGACATAAAAAGCGCTGACTTTTCCTTCAGGCAGAGCGGCATCGTTTAGCCACGATCGCAGAACTTTATTCAGGTTCAGGCGCAGGCTGAACTGGTAAATCTCAGCTCTTCCAGCTTCAAGATAGTAAATGGAGGGGTCCGGTGGTGGTGAATAGGCAAGTTGTTCAAATTTCAAGGTGCTGAAATCAACATTTGCGCCACTGGTACCTGCGTCCAGATAAGGGTAAGGATCATCGCACGAAACCATACCGGTCACAAACGAGGCGAAGCAATGCGAACTATGCCCATCGGCATGCAAGAGGAATAACTCCTCCCCTTCGGCTTCCAGATCGATGGCAGTGGACAGGTCGATAATCTCTTCATCAAAGTAAGCCCCGGGCGTGTTACTGAAATTGGCCGTAAACCCTCGGTAAACCCAGAGAGCTTGATTGCCTGGGTCGAGCACGTAAAGCCGGTTGCTATCGAAAACTATCTTCTTCAACTCAACCCAACCAGTCTCGGGGGTTGGCAGATGCGCGGCGCTCGGGCTGGCTCCCGGTGAGCAGTAGATCAGATTTCCATTGGAATCGATCGCCATCACCGGAGCTTTGGCAGGGTTATTAAGCGGGATGCTGATCATATCGACCAACTCTCCAACCTGGATGCCACCATAGGTACCGGCCTGGCACACAAATTGGTCATCCATCTCGTAACCGGTGGTATGGAGACGCAGATACTTCACCGACCCGCTGGCACGGTCCAGCACATAAAGATCATTGTTCAAAGAAACAACCGCGGCGATATCCAGTTTTGGGTAAAGCGTTGACGCGAAAGCAGGAACGTACTGCAGCCTTCTGGCACCGTCCAGATCGTCCAGGGCTATCTGAGCTCGCGTTCTCAGTGACCGCACTTCGGCTGAATTCCCGTAGGTCGCAGCCTGGTCCAGCCACATAAGGGTTTGCTCCCAGACTTCCCGCTGCAGCTCACTGGTCTGCATCAGAGCGGCGTTGTTGGCCGATGCCTGCGCTTGCGCCAGGTAATAAGCGTATTCGTGGTCTTCCCCGCGATTGAAGTAAACCATAGCAGCCCCAAAAACGATCACCAACGGCACCAGAATGGCAATCAGGACTTTGGTCATCAATGAAAGCTCTTTGATCCCGCTGTTTTGCTGACCTTCTTCTGTTGTTTTCCCGGCAGCCTCAATTGATTCCGTCTTTTCTTCGATATTCCGCAGCCAACCAGCCCCGGTCGCGACGCCCTGCAGAGCTTTTTCTTTAAGAAGGTCGAGATCCGGTTTCTCAAGGTCCGATTTTTGAGGAAGCTCTACTGGCACTGATTCAATCATGGTTGCTTCGGGTTCTTCGTCCGGTACTGGTGTTTGGGTGGGTGTTTGAGGATAGTCGGCTTGGCGAGATTCTTCCTGGCGGTCATCGTCCTGGTAGAGCACAGCCTGACCGAATAAGTCTTCCGCCAGAGATAACTCAGCGGAGACTGCATCTTCGTCGTCGACCACAATCTTGGATGTCAGCTGCGGCTCCTGCCAGGCATCCTCGATCGCAGCGGCTGAGTCAGCCATAGCCTCAGGCAAGAGCGCCGCAAAATCAAATTCATCCAGGTCAGCAGCTTTTATCTGACCCGAGCCACTGCTCACCACCACAATGCCCAGAGGTTGATTTTCTTCAGCCCGAAGTTTTAGCTCTCCAATCAGCAGGGCAATCTCATCCGACTCCAGCGCATCAGCTGTGTATCTGCCAAAGACTATTGTTTCAGTGCCGGTGAGCGATGATTGAAAATAGCGCGGGTTGGTTACTGTGGCAACCCCCAAACCACGTTGATCGAGCGATTCGTCAAAGAACAATTCAACTTTTCCGTGGGAAAAGACCTGTGTTTGGCCTGCTCCAACCTGTGCCAGAAACAGGGTGTCATAATGAATCACACTCAGCACCAGGCTGGCAGTCTGCCAGGATTCCGGCTGATCGAAATGGTGGTTTTGTTCTAAGAAGTATCGGTTGATACCGTTCACGAAAACCCGCATGGCCTTGGTAACCGAGCCGCTGGTCCTGAAAAAGAGATTTGCCTGGTTTTCCAGTTCCTTTTTCAATAAGTCAACATCTGTTGTCTGGCTTTTCAGGCTGAGAAATCCAAAGAGCTGATCAGCCTCCCGCCCCCTGGTCTTCTGCTTGGGGCTGGGGAATCCCAGCAGCAAGACGCGCCGGTCTTGAGATTGGTAAATGGTCAAATCATATTTCATAGGCTACCTTCATCTCTTAAATGCAACAATGCTTATATCAGAGCGTACACAATTCGTGCCAAAGAGTATAATCTCGGCATGCAAATGACCCTCCTGACCAGCCTAGACGAATGGGACGCCATCCACCAGGAATGGGACGAGCTGCTAGACCGCAGTTTTCGACCCTATCCATTCTTGGAGTCGTGGTACCTGTTCAACTGGTGGCAGACCCTGGGTGGTGGCGAATGGCCGCGAGAGACATCAACGCTCCAGATCATCACCGCCCGTGAAAACGGACAGCTGGCGGGCGTCGCCCCCCTTTTTTCTTCGTCGAAATCTGACTCGCAGCCAGCCCTGCGCTTCATCGGCCAAATTGAGGCAAGTGACTATCTCGACTTTATTTGCAAACATGACGATTTGGAAACCTTCCTGATCCAGGTGCTTGATTTCGTCGATAGAAATGAGCAAATCCACGTCAAGCGCCTGGAACTGGCCAACGTCCAGAACAGTTCGCCCACAATTGCCCTGCTCGAGAATCACTGCTCGCTCTCAGAACGCGCATTTGAAATGAGAGTCCTGCAGGCTTCCCCGGGGATTCATCTGCCACCCACTTGGGAAGATTACTTGAAAATGCTCTCGAGGAAGCAGCGCCACGAAGTGCGCCGTAAAGAACGCAACGTCGAGAGAGACTTCGAAATGGAACTTGTTTTTGCCGAGGACCCTGCGGCGATCCCTGAAGAAATGAGCCAGTTAATTGAACTAATGCGCAACGAGGAAGCAAAGGCAGAATTTCTGACCCCTCAGATGGAAAAATACCTGATTGGTCTGGCCGAAGCAGCGTATAAAGCGGGGCGTCTGAACCTCGCCAGCTTGATGCTGGATGGAACCCAGGCCGCCACCTACCTGAATTTCATCAAAAACAACAAACTCTGGGTCTACAATTCCGGCTGGAATCCAGATTACGCCAAGGCGTCTCCTGGTTGGGTGCTGCTGACCAAAATGATTCAGTGGGCAATTGACCAAGGGTTGGACGAGGTCGACTTGCTGCGTGGGGACGAGGAGTATAAATATCGTTTAGGCGCGGTCGACCGTCAGGTGGTTCAGATAGTATCGGATAGAAAATCTCAGGCGTAACCGCCTCTACCTGCCGAGCCCATAAAACCGTAAGAAATCCAGTGTCGGGCTCTTCTAATACAAAGTTAACCTCAAGCAGGTATGCTTTTCTTGACGAGGAAAATTGCGCGTGGTAACATTAAATTACAAAATTTAGCACTCTCATATAGAGAGTGCTAATCATGAAGAAACATGAACGAACTAAGCGACCGCCAAAAAATCATTCTATCCCTGATTGTGCACGAACACACCCGCACGGCTCAGCCGGTTGCCTCAAAAACCCTGATAAACGAATACAACTTGAAAATCAGCTCGGCCACTGTACGCAACGAGATGAACACCTTGACCGAGCTGGGCTTTTTGCGCCAGCCGCATACCTCAGCTGGCCGCGTGCCAACCGAAGAAGGCTATCGCTTTTTTGTGAGCAATCTGGTCCAGCATGCCGCGCTTCCTTCGGCTACGCGCAACACCATTGCCCACCAGTTTTACCAGTCCCGCAAAGGGCTGGAATACTGGCTGCCATTGGCGGCCTCCGTGCTCGCCAATCAATCTCAGGCAATCTCGATCGTGACCGCGCCGCACAGCCAAAAGGTTGCTTTCAAGCACCTCGAGCTGATCGCCACTCGCGCCTCACAGGTGTTGATGGTTCTGGTTTTGATCGGCGGAGAGATCCAGCAGCATATTCTTTCGCTGGACACTATCCGCACCCAGGAGCAGCTCTCTCAAATTGCCGCCCAGATCAATCATCTCTGCCAGAATGCCACCCTTGACCAGATCAAAAACCTGTCCTCCACCCAGGATGCGCTCGTAAATCGGGTCATTGGGGCCGTTATCGAGCAGCTCAGTCTGGCCAGCAAGCTGGTCACCGGCGAGCTCTACCTGGATGGGCTCACAAACATACTGGCGGAGCCTGAATTTTTTGATTACCGGCAGGATAATTCGCCTCTGCGTTTATTGGAAGAGCGCCCCATGCTTGACGACCTGATCTCCCGCACCATTTTGACCGAAGAGATAGGTGGCGTGCAGGTGGTGATCGGTGGCGAAAACATCTGGCAGGAACTCCAAAACTGCTCGGTTATTTTGACCCGATACGGCGTAGCCGATCAGCTCTCTGGCGCACTCGGCATTCTCGGCCCCATGCGCATGCCCTACAGCCAGACAATCAGCACCGTGCGCTTCGTGGCCGAACTGATGTCCGGGTTGGTTTCTGAAAACTTAATTAATTGAAAATATAAGCATTTTGTAGAGGAAATATGACTGAAAATGATAACAGCACCAACATAAACCAGGAAAACGAAAAAAGGTTTCAAGACGGCAGTGACCCCCTCGACCCGCTGGAAGTCGCCCGCATAGAAGCCGCAGAATATCTGGATTGTCTCCAACGCGAACGCGCCAGTTTTGCCAACTTTAAACGCCGCATCGACCTCGAAAACGCCGCCATGGCTGATCGTCTGCTGGCAGAGCATGTTAAATTTTTCTTGCCTGTGGTGGATGACCTCGAGCGTGCGCTCAACCATCCGCCCGCAGACCCGGATTGTGCCAACTGGATTATGGGCATCGACCTGATTCGGAAGAAATTATTGAACACGCTCGAATCCCAAGACGTTACCCCCATAGACCTTAAACCTGGCGACCTGTTTGACCCGATCAATCAGGAGGCGGTCACTCACGAAGAAAATGACCGTTTCAGTGACGGAGAGATCATCGAAGTCCTGCAAACCGGATACCAACTCAAAGATCGCGTTATCAGACCTGCCCTCGTTCGGGTAGCTAAATAGGAGCACACTATGGCAAAAATTATTGGTATCGACTTGGGTACAACCAACTCTGCTGCTGCTGTCATGATAGGTGGCGAGCCAGTGGTGATCCCCTCTGCTGAAGGGGAGCGTCTGGTTCCTTCGGTAGTGGCAGTTAATAAAAACGGGGAACGGCTGGTTGGTCGTGTCGCGAGAAACCAGTCCATCATCAACCCGGAGAACACCATTTTCTCCATCAAGCGCTTCATGGGCCGCAGAACCGATGACCCCGAAGTCCAACGGTCACTCAGCCTGGTGCCCTACAAAATCAGCACTGCTCCCAACGGAGACCTGCGAGTCATTTTAGACAATAAAGATTACACCGCGCCGGAGATCTCAGCCATGATTCTGGGCAAGATCAAGCGCGACGCCGAAGCTTATTTAGGTGAGCCTGTCACCCAGGCTGTGATCACCGTTCCCGCCTATTTTAATGACGCGCAGCGCAACGCCACCAAAGACGCTGGCAAGATCGCGGGGCTGGAAGTCTTACGCATCATCAACGAACCAACCGCCTCATCCCTGGCTTATGGCCTCGATAAAAAAGACCGAAGTGAAATTATTGCAGTTTATGACCTTGGCGGCGGGACCTTTGATATCTCTGTCCTTGAAGTTGGCGACGGCGTCTTCCAGGTCAAGTCGACCTCTGGCGACACCTTCCTCGGTGGCGATGACTTTGACCAGCGCATTATCGACTGGCTGGCTGATGAATTCAAGAAAGAAAACGGCATCAACCTGCGCGAAGACCGCCAGGCCCTCCAACGCCTCAAGGAAGCCACAGAAAAGGCCAAAATTGAGCTCTCCAGCACCATGCAGTCAGAGATCAACCTGCCCTATATCACCGCTGACGCATCCGGGCCTAAACACCTGGTCATCACCCTGACCCGTTCCAAGCTCGAGCAGTTGACCGGAGATCTTGTGCAGAGGTCGCTCAAACCAGTTCAGCAAGCCCTGAATGATGCCGGGCTGAAGGTTTCTGAAATCGACGAGGTGGTCATGGTGGGCGGGATGACCCGCATGCCGGCTGTTCAGGAAGCTGTCCGTCAGTTTTTTGACAAGGAACCTCATAAGGGTGTCAACCCCGATGAGGTAGTTGCCATCGGCGCTGCAATTCAGGCTGGAGTATTGGGCGGCGAGGTAAAAGACGTGCTTCTGCTCGACGTGACGCCATTAACACTCTCCATTGAAACTCTTGGTGGGGTGTCAACCCCGCTGATCAAACGAAACACAACCATCCCAACCCGTGAGAGCCAGGTTTTCAGTACCGCTTCCGACAGCCAAACCCAGGTGGAGATCCATGTTTTGCAGGGTGAACGCAGCATGGCGATGGACAACAAATCTCTGGGCAAGTTCACCCTGGACGGCATTCCCGCCGCTCCGCGGGGAATCCCCCAGATCGAGGTGATTTTTGACATCAATGCCAACGGGATCCTGGAAGTGACCGCCAAAGACAAGGCCACCAATCGCCAGCAAAACATCACCATCACGGCATCCTCCGGTCTCAGTGACGAAGAGGTTGAACAGATGCGCAGGGACGCTGAAATTCACGCCGAAGATGACCAGAAGCACCGTGAGTTGATCGAAGCCCGCAATACCGCTGACAACGCCGTTTATACAGCAGAAAAGACGCTCAAGGATCTGGGCGAAAAGGTGCCAGCCGAGGCCAAAACCAAAGTTGACGATGCGGCCGCGAAGGTCCGAGCGGTTAGAGATCAGGAAGACACCAGCCTTATCAACCATGCTGTTGAAGAGCTGATGAAGGTTCTCCAGGAAGTTGGGCAGGCAGCCTACTCCGAGCAGCCAGAAACGCAGGAAGAAGATGAACCTTCCGTTGAAGAAGCAGGTTCGTCACCGCAGGACCCTGACGTTGTCGAAGGTGAATTTACCAGCGCGGAGTAACTCCGGAAAATCCGGTAGAATTAGAACACCTGGCGGTAAACTGAAGTAACGCCAGGTGTTTGTGTGAAATAATCGAGAAGAAGTGTATGGCAGATAAAAGAGACTACTATGAAGTTCTGGGGATTTCCCGCAGCGCCAGTCAGGATGAGATTAAAAAGGCCTTCCGCGATCTTGCGCGCCAATTTCACCCCGATGTGAACAATTCCCCCGACGCGGAAGATCAGTTTAAAGAAATCAACGAAGCCTACGGCGTCTTGAGCGACATCGATAAACGTGCTGCTTATGACCGTTACGGTTTTGCAGGTGTCAACACCCAGGGTATGCCCGATTATTCAAACATGGACCTTTCAGACCTGTTCGAGACTCTTTTTGGTTTTGGCGGGATGGGTGGTTTTGGTGGAGCCGCTAACATGCGCCGCCGTCAAAACGCGCCGCGACGCGGCGCCGATATTTCTGGCAAACTGAAACTGACTTTTGAGGAAGCGGTCTTTGGCGCTGAGAAAGAGGTGGAGATCACCCGCAATGAGCGCTGCTCGGTTTGTGATGGCAGCGGTGCCGAACCCGGCACCGAACCGGTTACCTGCCAGACCTGTAAGGGGCAGGGTGAAGTCCGCCAGGTTCAACAAACTTTCTTGGGTTCAATGGTCCAGGTCGTCACCTGTCCCACCTGTGCTGGTCGCGGGAAACTGGTGGAAAACCCCTGCCGCAATTGCCGGGGTAGCGGACTCGAACGCAAAACCCTCACCAAGAAAGTCAGTATCCCAGCCGGTGTGGATGACGGAAACCAGATCCGCATGGTTGGTGAAGGACAACCCGGCGCCAATGGCGGCCCAAACGGCAATTTTTACCTTGAACTGGATGTGGCACCTCACAAATTTTTCCGGCGAAATGGCAACGACATCTTGCTCGATATCGACATCAACATGGCGCAGGCCGCTTTAGGCGATGAAATCACAGTTCCCACCGTCGATGGTGATGTGAACTTGCGTATACCACCCGGGACTCAACCCGGGCGCGTCTTTCGCCTGAAAGACAAGGGCGTCCCAATCCTGAACCGCAGTGAGCGCGGCAACCAAATGGTTACGGTCAATGTGCAGATTCCCACCAATTTGGACAAGCAACAGGAAACCTTATTGACTGAGCTGGGCAAAACCATGGGCACGGACATCAAAATCCAGGAACGCAGTTTCTTTGACAAGTTAAAGGATGCCTTTAGTGGCTGAGCCGGTCAGGTGGCTGGAAGCCTCATTGACCTGCTCCGGTGAACTTACCGAAGCCGTTGCTGAAGTATTCTCCCGTTACGCGCCCGGCGGCGTGCTGATTAACAGTCTGACCCGTTTCGATCAAAGGGACTACGAAGAAAAACCCACTGGTGACACTCAGGTAGTTGCCTATTTGAAAGTAGACGAGAAGGTCGAACAAACCCGTGAGAAACTCGAAGAGGCTGTCTGGCAATTAGGGCGAATCGTGCCCCTCGGTCAGGTTCGATTCAAAACCATTGCAGACCAAAACTGGATGGACGCCTGGAAGCCGCGCTACCAACCACTACAGCTTGGGCAAAGCCTGATGGTACTGCCTGCCTGGGTTGACCCGGCTGTCGCTGGCAAAAGGCTGCCCGTAATCATCTCTCCCGATATGGCTTTTGGCACCGGCACACATCCCTCCACCCAGCTGTGTTTAACCGCCCTTGAAAAGTACGGCTGTGAGGGCAAAAATGTGCTCGATATCGGCTCTGGCAGCGGTATCCTCTCCATCGCCGCGATTCGTCTCGGAGCGGAGCGGGTTCTGGCGCTGGATAATGACCCCACGGCCATTTCATCCTGCCTGCATAATGCTGCCCTGAACGGTATGGAAGAAAAAATCATCTGTGAAAAAGGCACTCATTCAGACGTGCTCTCACGGGAGGATGACTTCGCGCAGGCGCCAGTCGTGTTGGCAAATATCCTGGCTCGTATCCTGATCGAAATGCTTGGTACTGGGCTGGCTGAGACCGTCTCGCCAGCAGGAATTCTGATCCTGGGTGGAATTTTGGACACTCAGACAGAAGCGGTCATCCAGGCCGCCCAAAATGTGGCCTTATCGCATATCGACACTCTGACAGATGAAGATTGGGTGGTCCTGGTTTTTCAAAAAGCCTGATTCAATTCGAAATAATCACAGGCAGATAGTTTTTATTGGAACAGGCTCCTGCAACCTGGATGGTCCTTCGTGAGAGCAAGCTGACCTGATTGCCTTCATGATCCCAGATTTTCAGCGCAACCTCCAGCGGGCCGTTGACAATACCAGCCTGGCACAAGTTGACATCCCAATCAAAAACACCAGCTGGACTGGGGTTGCTGACCCGCGGGCTCAGTTCCAGCCACCTGCCGTTTATAAACGCCTGCAAGACCGCCCTCACAACCCGAACGTCATCGCTGGTTTCTGCTGTCACATCCATCAGCGGGTTTCTGATTGATCCAACCAGGGCTCCTGCCAACGGACGGGTGAGCCGACCCGTGGGCGGGGAAGCGCCCACGTTGCCAGAAACAAACCAGTCGTTCTGGGGGCTGAAGGGGTTCCCTTTATCGCCGTTGCACGCGGTGGCTCCATCATAAGTTGGCAGATATTTCACCTCGTAGCATGTGCGCGGTATGCCGGCATTGATTGATACATCGGCAAAACGAACATCGACAGAATAACCCCAGGGATAGCCATCACCTCCGTACCAAAACCCATTGGTGACCATGAAATGAACGTGTTCCGAAGTGCTGTAACCAGTATCATCCGTATCCCCCAGGTATTTACCACGATTCACAAAAGTTCCCGCGGTAAGAGAATTTGGGATGGTATTGTAGGCCAGATGTAAATAAATCTGGTAGGTCCCACCGACCGCATCCCGCAGTATTATGTAGTTGGTGCAGGTAGGGCTCCCATCAGAACAGCTGTCCCTTGAAGAAATCACCGTTCCCGCCTTGGAGGCAACCAGGGGGAAGTGACCAGCATCAGTGAAATCGTAGGCGTAGTGGCATTCAGCTTCCGAACAACTGGGATAGCCCAGAGGCGGGTAATTATGGAAGTGTAAAATCGACCCTTCCAGGCGATGGGCGGTACCCGCAATATAGGGCAGGTAGTACCCTGTCAGAGGCGTACTGATGGTATTTTCAACGTGATCTTCAGGCGGAGATTGAAAAGATGCAGGCAGGAAGTGCTCAGGCAAGCTTTCTTTAATTTGCGCCCACTCCTTATCCGTTGAAAAGACGATTTTCCAGTGGTCGTTCTGCCGCCGCGCGAAAACCACCCCCGGTTCAGTTGCCAGCACTCGTCCAGTATGATCCTTAAGCGCCAACCACAGCACGGCTGTCTGTCCGTCTGCGCTGATGAAGGCCTGATCTAAAACTGGCTCGAAAAGGTTTGTCAGAGGGTCTTCATAAAATTTTGCCAGATCCATCTGGTATCGTTGCTGGTACGCCCGCCAGAGCGCTTCCGCCTCGGGGGCTGTTGCGCGGTGAGGGGTTGGATCGCCCCCTTTGGGTCCGGTAAAAGCAGCGGGCAAAAACACCAGCAGAGCCATCAGCATCTCGGTTATCAACAACTTTCTGCCATAATGTGAATGCTTGAAAATACTTGACCGTCCGTTCATTCGTTAATTTGCTCTTTCTTTAACCTTTTCAATGTAACTCTAACCGCTGCAAGGATCATTCCTGCCTTTTGCTTTCAAGAAACAGTTGTTACGCCATTCTGATAAAATCACTGCGGGTAAATTGATCGAGAGCTCTCGAAATATGAAATTCCCCAGGAGAAATTCGCGTGAAAAGAATTCCGTTAAAAATGAAACGTAGCCATCTGTCAAACCTGCCAGAATTCGAACTGCCTGCAGGCTATAAAATGAGATTCTTCAAACCAGGTGAAGAAAACGTTTGGGCAAAAGTAGAAACCGCTGTCGATGAATTTCCTGATGAAATTGCAGCACTTGAGCATTTCGAAAAAGAGTTCGGGCCACACCGCGATGAAATGACCAGGCGCTGTCTCTTTCTTGAAGACCAGGATGGCAAAGTTATCGGGACCACGACGGCCTGGTACGGCCAATTGGAGGGCGAAGAAGACACAACCGGGCGGATTCATTGGGTAGCCATCCTGCCTGAATATCAGGGTAAGAAGTTATCCAAACCGCTTCTCAGCAATGCGATGCAAGTTTTGGCAAACTATCATGATTCAGCCTTTCTAACCTCTCAAACCACCAGTTACCAGGCGATAAATCTATATTTGGATTTCGGCTTCGAACCCTATCTGACCAACGAAACCGACTGCGCAGCCTGGACGTTGTTGGAAGAAATCTTAAACCGGAAAATCTTATAAGACCGGTGCATGCTTTTCTGTTTCAGCATTAAACGGCGTTGGCATTTTTGTGGCAAGCTTTGTGACCTATTGTTTTCGCCGCGCTCTTCTACCATTGGCGGGTCGGGCTTGTCTCCAGCCCTAAAAGAAATGCGATGGAAAAAAACCGGTCACATTGACTGAATTATTTTCGATAATGAAGACCTGCGGGTCAAGCTCAATGATGCCCCTGCGCAGACGCAGCAGTTCATATTTCGAAACCACCGTGTTGATCACCAGGAATTCAGCTCCGGAATAAGCCCCTTGCCCTTGCCAGTAGGTTGCACTGCGGTGAGTTTCGTCGATGATATATTGCAGGATCGCTCTGTTTTTGGTAACGACCATCACGCTGATCTTTACATTTTGATAATGCACCTTGTCCACCACCAGGCTGTAAATCATGGTGAAAATGACCGAATAAACCAAAATAACAGGCGGACTGGTAAACAGGGCGTAGGCATAAACGATCATGCTGATTACCACGCTGACCCTGCCAACGCTGAATTCAGGCTTTTTTAGCGCTATCAGAACCCCCAGGATATCCACTCCCCCAGAAGAGCCCCCCGCTCTGAGGCTGAGTCCCACCCCAAAGCCGCAGATGATGCCTCCCAGAACCGCCAGAGTGAGCCTGTCTGTCAAATCCGGGATGATTGGAGTAACGGGGACAAAAATTAACACGACACTGACACTAATCACGGTGATCACGGTCTTAAAGAAGAACTTGCGGTTGATGGAGCTGAAGGCAATAATCAGCAGTGGTAAATTTAACGCCAGCAAGATCAAACCAGTGGCATCCTGCATGCCTGGAATGATCCGACGCAGCAGTTCGAGAATGATTCTGGCGATGCCAGTTAGATTGCCAATATAAAGTCCAAAGGGCAAAATCAGCAAATTAAGCCCAATTGAATAGATGACCCCACCAAAAACGCACAAAAGATAATCCAAGACGTCTTGCCCAACAGACGTTTTCTTAGGTCTTTTTTGTGCTGTTATCGAACTTCCTGCTTGTGTTTCCATGGGCTCAATTCTACTTGCTTCTGTGCTAACATTTGACACCGAAAAGGGATTTTATCTTTGATCATCTATGCCCAGAGTCCATCTCATTCAGACAGGCACCTTATCTCCGGTAACTTACAGACTACACGCTGAAAGTGAGATAAGATTAGAGCAAGTCAAGGAGGTTTGAATGTCAATCAAACACAGCCACGAAATACCAAGCGAGCCCTTGTCAGTTGGTGAAGGGGTTTCGAGAGCAATTCTTATTTCCAATCAGGAAGCTCCAAACTTTGCCATGCGCAAATTCACTATTCGGTCAGGCGGTTCCATGCCCTTTCATCTCAACCTGGTTGAGCACGAACAGTACGTTCTGAAGGGCAGGGCACTCATTATAATTGATGATTCTTCCTACGAAGTTCAACCGGACGATGTGGTTTTTATCCCAGCCAATGTTCCTCACAGTTATCTGCCATTGGGTGAAGATGATTTCGAATTCCTCTGCCTGGTGCCCAACAAACCAGATGAGACCGTTTTCGTAGAGGGGCACGAATAATCATGGCCCGCCGAACTGCGCCGATTTCAATGGAATATGTCATCCTGGCCTTGCTGGGTGAGGGACCAACCCATGGCTATGAACTGCACCAACGACTCAATCAGATGCCCGGGATATCCAAAATCTGGAATGTGAAACAGGCCCTTTTTTATTCCAAACTGGAAAGGCTCGAAGCCAGCGGCTATATCGAACAACTGCCTGTCAAAAAGGAAGAAGGCGCCTCTGCCCGCGTCGTATTTCAATTGACCGATAAGGGCAAGCAGTCGCTGCTGGATTGGATCTCAACCCCCGTGCGTAAAGCCCGGGATATACGACAGGTTTTTTTGGGCAAACTGATTATCGCCCGCCGCTTTGGACACCAGCGAGCCATTGATCTGATTCGACAACAACGTCAAATTAACCAGGGTTGGTACGATCATCTGCTCAGCGAGATGCCGGAACCAGACGAGAAAACAATGGACGAACTTTTCGTGCACTCCTATCGACAGTACCGCGATCTTGCCACGCTGCACTGGTTGGATTATCTGGAAAGCCAGATCAGGAGGATTGCAGGCGAAGGATCACCCCCAGCTGAGAATTAATCGCCAAAACGTGAACCCATCCTGACTGGCTCGCTCAAAAATTTAGCCCGCTCTTGCAAACTTCTGCTTACTTTCTATAGAGGAAGCCGTATTCACCGCCGTTTTCAGATATATTCGTTGAGAGGTAGTCATCCTTCAGCGGTATTTCCCACACAGAGCGCTCTTATCCGCCTCATTAATTATGCTCTGATTCATTAGCCCGCAGAATTGATTTCACGGATTACAAGTTTGTTGTAGAATGGTCAGGAGAACATCAGAAAGAGTTGATATGACTTCAAATAACAAATTGAGCCTCGATTCCGAAACCACCAACCAGGCGAGCCTAGCCCCCGCCCCTGGAAACACGGCGGCCGCTTGGCTGATCCGTTTTTTTAAGGGCCTCCTGGCTGGCATTGGCGCGATCACGCCGGGACTCTCAGGCGGAGTCTTGATGGTGGTCTTTGGGATTTACGAACCGCTGGTGCGCTGGCTGGCCGATATACGCCACAAATTTGTTGAGCATTTACGGTTTTTCCTGCCGGTCGGTATTGGTGGCGTGCTGGGGGTGATCGCTTTCTCTGCGGTGATCGATTTCGCGTTCCAGAACTATGCCGCTCAATTCATCTGGCTGTTTATCGGCTTTATCGCCGGAACCGTCCCGTCGCTGGTTAAAACTGCCGGTCTGCAGGGGCGTAAACAGTGGCATTGGGCACTCATGGCCATAGCAGCCGTGGGCATTTTCTTCTTGATGCGCTGGATGGAGACAATCCGTGCAGTGCAGGTGCAGCCCGGCTTTGCAGCCTGGATGCTCAGCGGCGCGCTGACCGGGCTCGGTTTAGTCGTGCCCGGGTTGAGCCCGTCAAATTTTCTGATCTACCTGGGTCTATACCAGCCGATGGCCAACGGCATCAAAAGCCTGCAATTCGGCGTGATCATCCCGCTTATCCTGGGAGTAGTTCTGGTGATTTTCGTATTCGCCAAATTGGTCAACTGGCTGTTTACGAAGCATTACGCCCTGATGTACCACCTGATTATTGGTGTGGTTCTCGGTTCAACAGCCGCCATTATCCCTGCAGGAGTGCGTGGTTTCGGCATGATCCTGGTCTGTGCCTTGTTATTTGCGCTGGGGGCTGCCGCTTCCTTCGCGCTTGCCAGGTTGGACGAAAAAAACCCGCACGAATCGCTTTTTTAGACAGGGATCCAGCCTTGCCCAGGGGCTCAAACAGGCAGGGCATTTTTGTCCTGAAAGGTCGGGACCTTTTCAACTTCGGCGAGTTTTTCTTAAGCCTGTATCCTCAACCATTCGACCGTTTTACCACATTATAATGACCCAAGATGGGCGCTGATCCACAGGCTGGGGCTGCCGTGAGAGCAGCTTCTCACAGCAAACCTGGGTTTGTAATTGCCGCGCAGACGCCAATTTTTGGCTGCTGAAATTGGCATAACTTGTTAACTTATCAAAGAAATGAGTGCCATGAGTTTATTTAATGGAAAAAGACTGGATAACGAAACCTTCAAACTTGACATTGAACGAATGCGCAAAGGCTGGTATGCGGACAGGTACTTCGTCAACATTGCCACCATGCTGCAGAGACTCTCAGAGCAAGGCTACGTCTACCAGGGCAGCGATCACCGCCTGCCTGGCAGTATCTCGGCCGAAGATGTCGTGACCGGGGATATTGAGGTAGAACTCCAAATCTTTACACGCAGACCGGGCAAAACCATTGTTGCCGGCGTCGACAAAGCCCTGACCATGTTCAAGCACGCCACCGGTTACTTCCATAACGGTCAGTTTGTGGATACCTCGGATCAACTTCAAGTTTGGGCAGTCGAGGATGGAGCTACTGTCTATTATGATGGGAACCCTCTGCATGTTCAACCTGTTATTCGCGTCCGCGGTCGCTACCGCGATTTTGCCATCCTGGAGACTTCCACTCTGGGGATTCTGGCGCGGGCCAGCCGCATTGCCACCAATGTCTACAATACACAGGTGGCCGCAAATGGAAAACCGCTGATGTTCTTCCCGGCTCGATTTGACGTGCATGAGGTCCAGGCTGCTGATGGATACGCCTACCTCATCGCGGTTCAGCGTTACAACATGGATTACGCCGAGCACACCGATACCTACGTCTCAACCGATGCCCAAGGGGACTGGTGGGGAGGTTTTGGCGGAGGCACGATCTCCCACTCCGGCATCGCCAGCTTCCTGGGAGATACAGCCGAAGCTACACTGGCTTTCTCGCGTGTTCTTCCCATTTACATTCCCCGCATCGCCCTGGTCGACTTCACCAATGATTCTGTCGGGGTTTCACTGCAGGTCTGCAAAGCCATGTTCGACAAACATTATGAATTGGTCAAACAAGGAGATCCCCAGGAAGCCGAACGCTATCGTTTATACGGCGTCAGGCTGGATACCTCCTCCAGCTTGCGGGATATTTCTGTCAAACCACTGGGCGACCCTGACCTCGATCTCGGTGTCAACGCCCGTCTGGTCTTTAACACCCGCCAGGCGCTTGATTCAGCCTACCTCGACTGGGACATCCCTGAAGAAGATCTCGACTTCGCACGACAATACTGCCAAAACGTAAAGATTGTCGTCTCAGGCGGTTTTAACGTCGACAAAATCAAGAAATTCGAGAAGCTCGAAGTGCCCGCTGATGTCTATGCGGTCGGTTCTTCGCTCTTCAGCAATTGCGGACCCACGAATACCGATTTCACCGCAGACGTAGTGCGCGCCAAGGTGCATGGTGAGTGGGTCGATATGGCCAAAGTTGGTCGAGCCGCCAGCGATAACCCCGATTTAGAAAGGGTTTGGTAACAAGCAACGGGGAGCCATATGCTCGACCTCCCCGTCTCTTGTCCTGTGAAAATGGTGGCTGAAAACTTACTTACGAATCCCGCAGCACCGCGCCGATTTCATAAGCAAGCGTCTTTACGATTTTTTTCCGAATCGCGGCCGCGTCTGCCACGCTCAAAGTGCGGTCAAAGGCCTGGTAGGTCAATTGATATGCCAGGCTCTTCTTCCCAGAACCGATTTTTCCGCTTCGAAATAAATCGAACAATTTCACATCAGACAGCAGCTTTCCGCCTGCCCGGCGAATCAACTCTTCCACGCGGCTTGCCGGGACCTCTTCATCCACAATCAACGCGATATCTTCCACCATGGCTGGGAAATTCGAGATGGGATTCACCCTGAAACCCTTATCCACCAATGGCAGTAATTGGTCCAGATACAGCTCTGCCGCTAACACAGGGCCCACCTCAAAGTCGTAATTACCCCTGACCAGTGGGTGGATCTCACCCATTACACCGATAACTCGCTCCTGCGCAATTAATCTGGCTGATTTTCCTGGATGAAAAGTAGGGTGCTCGCTGGCGGGTTCATAAACCACCCCCTCCAGATGCAAGCCTGCAAATAACGCCTCCAGGACGCCCTTCAGGTCGAAGAACCCATATTCCCCGGCTTTTTCACCAGACCAACCGGTCTGTTGCTTCTCTCCCCACAACCCAATCGCCAGCTGTTGCGGTTCGTCAGGCAGCTGCGCGTCCTCTTTCGGTATGAATACCGGCCCGATCTCAAACAGGCTCAGCCCGCTCGCGTTGCGGGAATTTCGTTCAATCAGCTCCAGCATGGTGGCCAGATTGCTGCGGCGCATGACCGTTCGCTCCGGTGAAATTGGGTTGGCTATGCGCACATAGCTCAGCTCGCTTCCAGCCATCTCAGATGGCAGCAGCCGGGCCTCCTTCTGAACGGAAGTCATCCGGTATCCCAGCGTGTCCTGCAGACCAATCGAGACCAGCAAATCGCGCACCAATTCGTCTAACCAAACCTGTCTGTCGTTCGTTTGCGGCGGCAATTCGCCTGACAAACGCACAGACGGGATGCGCTCAAAACCGTGGATGCGGCTGATTTCTTCAATCAAGTCTGACTTGCCCGCGATGCCACTTTCGATATCGGTGCGATTAGAGGGTGTGACCGCGGTCAATATCCCCCTGGTGAGCGTACAGCTGAAGCCCAGCCACTCCAATATCGATTTTGCCTCCTCAAGGGGGATGCGCAGACCCAATAAACGCTCGATGTCTTCTTCAGCAAGCGTGTTTTGGCTGTCCTGGCGGGGGAGCGGGTAGTGATCAATCACGCCATCAACTATCTTTCCGCCTGCCCAATCGCGCATGCGCGAAAGACACAAACTCAGGGCTTGCTCGGCCAGTGCCGGATGAACATCGCGGCTGAAGCGATAGGAAGCCTCGCTGTTTATTCTGTATCGCGCGGTGGTCTTGCGAATATTGATAAAGTTCCAGCTGGCAGCTTCGAGCAGGACCGTTTCGGTTTCAGCATTGATTCCTGATGCTTCTCCACCCATCACGCCGGCCAGACTGAGTGGCCCTTTCGTGTCGCTGACAAGTTCTGTTTCTCTTGTCAGTTTACGTTCCACTCCGTCGAGAGTTAGCAGCGTCTCCCCTTCTTCAGCCCGACGAGTGATAATGGTTGGGTTGCCGTCAGACCGCTTTCTCAACCAGTCATAATCAAAGGCGTGCAGAGGCTGGCCAGTTTCCAGCATGGTGTAATTGGTCGCATCAACCAGGGCATCGATTGGACGCATACCTGCCAGGGCCAACCGCCGCCTGACCCAATAGGGGCTTTGCGCGCTTTTCACATCTTGCACCAATCCCAGCATAAAACGGGGGTTGAGCTCCGGCTCATGGATTTCAAGGGTTACTCTACTATCGATCTCGCCGCCGCGCTTAAGTTCCAGCCCTACGGGCTCTTTTAATGGCCGCCTCAAGGCCGCCGAAAGCTCACGTGCGATTCCCAAGATCGAGGAATCCCTGGCCATATTGGGCAGAATCGCGACTTCAAACACGGCGTCGCCCATATAATCGGCCAGAGGCATGCCTACAGGCGCATCATCGTCCAAGAAAATCACGCCCTCGTGCTCTTCAGAAATCCCCAGTTCTTTTTCTGAGGCAATCATCGAACTGGATTCCACCCCACGGATGGTAGCCTTCTTGAGTTTGGTCAGAACCTGCCCAGGCTGGTGCCCGTCGTAAAGCTGAGCGCCTTCACGGGCGTAAGCAACTTTGATGGGACTTTCCAGACGACCCTTGCCGAGGTAGGGGTAGAGATTTGGCGCGCCAGTCAGAGCAGTGACTTCAGCGCTGCCGTCGTTTAGCTGGCAAAGGGTCAGCTTATCGGCGTTGGGGTGCTGACTGACTTCCACCACTTCAGCCACTACAAATTTGTCCCTGGGCCAGGAGAGACCAGAATATTTATTTGTCAGGCGATCTGCCCAGGGTTTTTCCAAGCCTACCAGCGTAATTTCTTCAACCTCCAGTCCGAGCATGGTCAGGGTTTGGCCGATTTCTTCCAGGCTCAAGTCTTTCAGGTCAACATAATCTTGGATCCAACTTAACGGTGCTTTCATTTTTTCCTCTCCTGTTTAGAACTGTTCCAGGAAGCGAATATCGTTATTGCGCAGATAGCGAATGTCATCGATGTGGTAACGCAGCAAGGTGGTGCGGTCAATCCCTACCCCAGCAGCGAAACCGCTGTAAACCTCAGGGTCATAGCCGCCATATTTTAACACCCGAGGATGCACCATACCGCAGCCGCCCAGTTCGATCCAACCGGTGCCGTGACAAACGCCGCAGCCAACGCCACCACAAAAGATGCAGGCCATGTCCAGCTCGGCGCTGGGTTCGGTAAAGGGAAAGTGTGAGGGGCGCAGACGGGTATGCGCGCCGGGGCCAAACATGCGCTTGGTGAAGTCATCCATCGTGCCCTTCAGGTTCGCGAAAGTGACTCCCTTATCCACCACCAGCAGTTCAAATTGCATAAACTCGATCTCATGGCTTTGGTCCTGCTGTTCGTAGCGCATGCAGGCACCCGGCAAAATCACCCGCACGGGGTTGGGATAATAATCGCGCATGGAGCGAATCTGCCCCGGGGAAGTGTGCGTCCGTAAAACGACACCCTCATCTTCGGTGTAGAAGGTGTCCCACATATCTCGGGCGGGGTGATAAGGGGGAATATTGAGGTAAGTAAAATTCATGTCGTCGGTCTCAACTTCGGGCGATCGGTAGACCTGAAAGCCCATGTCACCGAAAATTCGGTAGATTTCACGCATCAGAAGGTTCACGGGGTGCATCCTGCCGCGCTGTACCGGATATCCAGGCAGGGTCACGTCCAGCTTCTCACTTGCCATCGCGCTCAAAAGCGCTTTTCGCCTGATGGTTTCTTCTTTCAGCGCATAGGCGTTTTCCAGGGCGACTTTAACCTGGTTGACCGCCCGGCCCACCTGGGGTCGTTCTACTTTAGAAAACGAACCCATTTTACCGAAGGTGGTCATGACCAGGGATGACTTACCCAAATGGGCTTGTTTCCAGGTGTCAAGCGCTTCGGGGCTTTCAACTCGCTCCAGGTTTTCCAGAGCGGTTTGCTGTTCTTTCTGAAGGTCGATTTCGATATCAATCATATTTACCTCTTTTTTTTCCGCGGATAAAAAAACCCGCCCTATAAAGGGACGGGGTTCAACCGCGGTACCACCCTTCTTGCCCATTCAGGGCCACTTGGGATGCTTTGTAACGGAAGCGGCCGGCGCAAGCTAATTGCAAAGTGGGTTCACTCGCGCGACTCCTGGGCGAACTTCGGTCAATGCTCAGTCGGTTTCACTTTCAGCCGGGGCGAAACCTCTCTGTGACGGCTTTTTTGACGTACACTTCCCAATCTCAGTCGATAGAGCAATTATAAGATTTCAGGGGCTTAAGTCAAGGTTGTTTTTTTGGTTTTAAAGAGACAAACCGCCCTCTCGTGAGGACGGTTTGTGAAAGTCATTTCAGAGACTATAAAGCACCGTCAACAATACCAGCGAAATCAGCCGCCTTAAGGCTGGCTCCGCCAATCAAACCGCCATCGATGTCGGATTGCCCGAACAGTTCCGCGGCATTGCCCGGTTTTACCGACCCGCCGTAAAGAATGCGGATGCTATTGCCAAGTTCTTCACCAAACATTTCTCGCAAGATCGGCCTGACGACATTCTTATGCACATCATTTGCCTGATCGGGGGTGGCCGTCTTACCGGTTCCAATCGCCCAGACAGGTTCATAGGCAATCACAATTTGCCCTGCTTGTTCCTGGCTTAAGCCTTTAAGCCCTTCTCGAACCATGCGGTCAACAACCGCTTCAGTCTGACCCGCCTCGTTTTCTTCCAGCGTTTCTCCCACACAAACGATCGGCAGTAAACCCGCGTTTAAAGCCGCCATGACCTTCTTATTGACAGTTTCATCGGTTTCACCAAACATCGCGCGGCGTTCTGAATGACCGATGATGACGTAATCGCACAGGTCTTTTAACATCGTGGCGGAAACCTCGCCAGTGTAAGCACCAGAAGCTTCCCAATGCATGTTTTGCGCGCCAACTTTGATGTTGCTGCCTTCAAGGATATCCTTTGTCAGGGGCAGATCGATAAATGGAGGGCAAACTACCAAATCAACACTATCTATATTTTGCAGTTGGGGCTTAAGCGCTTTTAACAGCTCTGCGGTTTCACCCAAAGTCTTGTTCATCTTCCAGTTACCAGCCACCATAGGTCTACGGTCAGTCATATCTGTTGTTCCTCTCTATTCTTTTTGGATTAAATAATTCTAACACGAAGAGACGGTCTTTCGACCGTCTCTTGTCGTCAATTTGGAGGAAATTGTTATTTCGTACGATAAATGTGTGGGAACAACCACAAACCGCGATTGTTCTGGACCGAACCTTCATTCCAGACTACAAGGGTAAAGACCACTTTCTTTCCAGCCAGGAAGGAGAGGTCCACCTGAACAGGGTTCCAATTATCATCATAGACTTCGTGCCACTGACCTAAACCGGTGGCTTTTTGACCGTCTATTGTGTAATAGAGTTCAAATTTGATGTCACAGCCAGTGCTACCACCCTCGCATTGAACAGTCGCGCGGAATTTATCGCCATCTTTTATGTCGATCGCAGGATAAATACCCTGGATGTAGCCATCCGCTTCCTGGTTAGGGCGGGTGATCAGTCCGATTTCGTTTTCTTTGCCGCCATCCTCCCGAATCGGGTTACCTTTCGCCAGCACGTAGCCATCTTTCACATCTTTTTCATTTCCGGGGCAGGGCAGGCTCTTGCGCAAGCCATTGGTCCACTTGGCAGAACAAACGCTTTCAGCAAAATTGTAGACCACACCCTGACCGTTAATACTCTCCATTCTGACCCAGAAGGTTCCCTTGGAATCGGATCCCGTACCAAAGGTGACGCCCTTGCTGCTTTTTAGCATCCAGTCAGAACTGTATTTGCCATTTACAGAGGGGGCAACCATATTGATGCTGATATCGATATACTCACCGGGAGCAACTTCTTTGGGTATGTCATAGACAGAGTTTGCGCCCAGCTGATTGCCTTTAACAAAGACAATGTCGAAGCCGCTATCCCATCTGCAACTGCCCGTGTTTTGCAGCCGCCAGGTTTTGGTAAAAGCACTTCCAGCATTCAGTTTCGTGCCATCGGGTATGCTCAGATCATTGATAAACGTGGCCTGGAGACAGGGGCGCGGCGTGGGGGTTGGGGGAATTCGCGTTGGCGTCGGTGGGACTGAGGTGGGCGGAACCGGTGTGTTGACGGGGACCGTGATCACCACCGTCGGAACGGAAGGTTCCTGGGTTGTTCCCGGAATTTGATTCATATTGGTCGGATCAGGAGCAATTCCGGTCGGCACTTCAGTTTGCTGGGTGGCTACCTGCGCCACCAGTGTCGCATAGTAATCCTGGGTGGCCTGAGCCTGTAAGGTCTGCATGGCTTGTTCAACAGGATCCCCCGGCTGAGTCGGGACCGGTGAAATGCAGGCAGAAATTACAAATAGCGTCGCGATAAAGAGAGCGGCAACAGAGAGAATCTTCTTTTTCTTGATTTTTTTTGTGTCCATTTCAACAACTCCTTTTTTTAAGGACTTCTTCATTAACGTAGACGAAAACGCGGACCGAAAAGTTCCGTATGATTTATCTTTTCTTTATGAAGATTTATATGACTACTTTATAGGACAATCAACTATTTGTAGACAATAAGAACGGAGAGGGTAACGAGCGGGAAACCGCCACTTCAGGCGAGTTGAGCTTTAATTAATAGCCACCACTACCTTAATCCCCAGGCCCATCAGCTGATCCTGACCGTAACCAAAGCGATTGCCATAAGGCGACTCAATCATCCAGTAACTGTAATACGTTCCCGTTTCTAAAGGTGCCACCAGGTCCCGAGCGGAAAGCTGGACCGTCTCACCAGGCTGTACAGTTTGTGTAAAACCAATCTCTCCCGTGGAACCAAACTTTTCGGCGCCTGAATGGACCAGGCGGAATTGAAGTGTCCAGGTGCAGGTTCCCGAGTTACGTACCCACCAGCTTTTGGTAAAAGTCGCGCCCGGTTTGACCCGCGTCTCGGGTGGATAGTTGACATCCCCCAAAAAGTCAAAGCTCAGACAGTTTACGTCGTAGCGGTCTCCAATCGGCGTGATGACGGCTGTCGGGAGCCTGTCAGCGGGAGTATCCGTCGAGGTTGGCACCACAGGTGTGGGTGTCGTGGGTGGGGGGCAGGTGGCGCATACCGGGCAGGTGGGCTGGCTGCTCAACTCTTCCAGGCGGACTACCAGGGTCTCAACCGAGCTTTGAGTGGCAATTGCCGAACGCGTGCCCGCGAACTGCATGGCTAACTCTTCTTCAGACATAGTCGGCGCGACATTATAATTACAAGCGCTCAAAATCACGCTTATGATCAACAGAAATATGACCGACGATAAGAATTGGTTTTTATTCATCCACATTTCCCATTTCCACACCTGTATCAAGGGGCTTATAATGGTTAGATTTTATCACGAAACAAAACCTGGAGCCGCCTGATAGCGGCTCCAGATTATCAGGCAAATTTTCTATTTATCGCCAAGAACAGCCAGCCCCGGCAGCTCCAGCCCTTCCAGCATTTCCAACGAGGCGCCGCCGCCGGTGGAAATGTGCGTGATCTGGTCGCTCAGACCAGACTGGTTGATTGCCGACACCGAGTCGCCTCCGCCAATTATGCTGACAGCATCGCTATCGGCTACCGCCCGGGCGACCTCAAAGGTACCCTGTGCGAAACGAGGGAACTCGAAAACCCCCATCGGACCGTTCCAAACCACTGTCCCGGCATCTTTAATCACACCACTGAAAAGCTTCACGGTTTCCGGGCCAACGTCCAGCAAGCGCCAGCCTGCAGGCACGTCACCCAACGGCAGGGTTTTTAGTTCCGCCTCTGCGTCAAAGGCGTCTCCCAAGACCATATCCACAGGCAGGAGAATCTTCCCATTCGCTTTTGAAAGCAAATCGCTGGCTGTTTCCAGCACATCTGTTTCCACCAGGGAGTCTGCCATTTCATAGCCCTGGGCTTTCAGAAAGGTATTGGCCATCCCGCCACCGATCAAAATTTTATCGGCTGTCTTGAGCAAGTTTTCGATCACTCCGATTTTATCGCTGATCTTGGCACCACCTAAAATAGCCACAAAAGGACGGACCGGATCAGCAATCGCGTTTCCGAGGTATTTGATTTCTTTTTCCATCAAAAATCCAGCCGCGGCAGGGAGGTAATCAGCAATACCGACTGTTGAAGCATGCGCGCGGTGGGCCGAGCCGAAAGCATCGTTGACAAAGAGATCTGCCAGTGAGGCCAATTCTTTCGACATCTCGGGGTCATTTTTGGTCTCTTCTTTGTGAAAACGGGTGTTTTCAAGGACCAAAACTTCGCCAGGCATCAGACTGGCCGCGGCTTGCCGGGCTACCTCTCCGCGGCAATCTTCCGCGAATTTTACTGGAGCAGAAATCAGAGTGCCCAAATGTTCAGCCACGGGTCTCAGGCTGAATTGCAAATCATCTTTGGTCTTTGGGCGCCCCAGGTGGGACATCAAAATTACTGCCGCGCCATGGTCGAGCAAGTACTCGATGGTTGGCAGGGCCGCTCTGATGCGGGTGTCGTCAGTAATCTTCCCCTCTTTTATGGGCACATTAAAATCTACCCGAACGATAACTTTTTTACCTTCTACGTCCAGATCAGTAACCATTTTTTTATTAAACATATTTCCTCCATACAAAACAATGCGCCCTACTGGTCTTACCAGTAACGCGCATTGTCATCTGTCTTCACTTAGATTGGATCTCAGAGTCTCTCAGCAACATATTTCGCCAGGTCGGCTGTGCGGCAGGAGTAACCCCATTCATTGTCATACCAGGTCACAACTTTGACCAGATTGTCACCCATAACCATGTTCTTATCCAGGTCAATAATGGAAGAGCGGGAGTCACCCTTATAGTCCATGGAAACCAAAGGCTGATCGTACTCACCGGTGGAGTAGCCCAAAATGCCCTTCATCTCGCCATGAGCGGCTTCCTTGAAAGCCTGGTTAAGTTCTTCCAATGTGACAGGGTTTTCCACTTCAGCAACGAAATCAACGATCGAGACAGTTGGGGTGGGAACTCGCAGAGCGTAACCATCAAATTTGCCCTTCAGTTCAGGGATGACCAGTGCAAGCGCTCTGGCGGCTCCGGTGGTGGTCGGAATAATATTCAAACCAGCAGCGCGTGAACGACGGATGTCTTTCTTGTGACCGGTGTCCAGAATGACCTGATCGTTTGTGTAAGAGTGGATCGTGGTCATCATGGCATTTTTAATCTTGAATTTATCGTGAACCACTTTCGCTGCTGGAGCAAGGCAGTTGGTGGTACAAGAAGCGTTTGAGATAATGTCGTGCTTCTCGCTGTCGTAAACGCCTTCATTGACACCCAAAACGATGGTGGCATCCTCGCCTTTTGCTGGTGCAGAGATCACCACTTTCTTCGCGCCACCGCGGATGATATGAGCATCTGCGCCGATCTTGCCTTTTTCAGGATCTGACTTGGCGGTGGTGAAAATCCCCGTCGACTCGATCACAATATCGACGCCCAAATCGGCCCAAGGCAGGTTTCCAGGGTCTTTTTCACTGAATACTTTGATCTCTTTCCCATTAATCACGATATTATTCGCTTCATTTACTTTAACTTCCCCCGGGAAGATTCCGTATGTGGAATCATACTTAAACAGATGGGCGTTTTGTTTGGGGTCAACCAGGTCATTGATGGCGACAACTTCGAGAGTGTCGTCAGCGCGTTCCATAATCGCTTTTAAAACCAGGCGCCCAATCCGCCCAAAACCATTAATACCAACTTGAGTTTTCATAACATCCTCCGTGTTTGTAATTTTCTCACCTTCGGCAGGTGTAGATAAGCAGAATCGGTTTCAATTCTAAGGGTAATTATAGACGAGAATAGCTGCTTAATGTTATAAACTTGTATAAACCATTAAAAATTTATCGGTCCGGTGCGCTCTTCGTAGAGGCTGATGACGGCCTTAGCCAGCTTTTTGGAACTGTGGCGCCAGGGGTACAGGTCGTCCACCAGGTCGGCTTCATAGACGCGATAATTTTCGTGCAATTTCTGGTCTGCCGCGACCCATTCAGTATCCTGCCCTAACTCACCTTTAAAATTGCCGTTACAGAGCACCAGATTGAAGATTCGCTTTTGAAGGTGCTGCTCGAGCACAGCCACGTGGTCTGAGGCGTTGAAACCGTCAGTTTCGCCCCGTTGAGTGGCTACGTTACAAATATAGTATGTTTCCGCCTTGCTTGCCTGGATGGCCTCGGTAAGATCTTTGACCAGTAAATTTGGCAGAATGCTGGTATACAGGCTTCCAGGTCCGATCAAGATCAGGTCGGCATTCAAAATTGCCTGGATAGTAGGGGGGTAAGCCAGGGCATCATCCGGTTCCAACCAGACCTTCTGCACCTTGCCAAATGCCTCGGTAATTTCGGATTCACCGCGCACAACCGTCATTTCTTTTTCAGGGTTCTGCAATATTTCCCCAATCAGTTGAAGGTTGGTCAGCGTGGAAGGCAACACCTGCCCATAGATGGCCAATACTCTGCCGGATTCTGCCACCGCTTCTTCGAAACTGCCGGTGATCTCACCCATCGCTGTAATTAGAAGATTGCCAAGAGAATGTCCTTCCAACCCCGCTCCCGTGTGGAAACGATACTGAAAGACCTGAGAAAGCAGCGCTTCATCGCTGCTCAAGGCAGACAGGCAGTTGCGGATATCCCCCGGGGGTAAAACCCCCAGATCGCGGCGCAGTTCTCCAGATGACCCACCGTCATCTGCCACCGTCACGATTGCCGTGATGTTGTGGGTGTAGGCTTTTATGCCGCGCAGCAATGCTGCCAGCCCATGCCCGCCACCGATCACCACCACCTTAATGCCTTTCTCGCGTAGGCGATAATTTTGCACTTTGTCCCAGACGGGTTTCCCGCCTGTTTCGAAAGGTTTAAGTAAGGCTCGGTTGGCGCCCCAGATCCCAATCAGGATCAGAATAAAACCCAACCCTCCAAACAATAGAAAGCGGATAGGGCGGTCTAAGAAGCGCAGAGAAAGAACGGCAAGGATGGGGGTCAGCAGTTCGCTGCCAGTCGAGCGGTAATAGTCCAGAATGACCACTGCCAGTCCTAAACCCAACAGCATGGCACCAATTATGGTCAGCCCCAGCCAGCGCTTATAACCGGTTCCGGGAGCCAACCAGCGCGACTCAAGCCGCAACCTGGACATCAGGCGCTTGAACCAATTTGATCTTGTTTCGGGAGTCATAGTTAAATTGATGATAGCAGGGTTTATTTCAGACGTCAACGAAAAAAGCCCAAACAGCAGTTAACCAGGCTTTTTGTGAACAGCGCTTTCCGCGGGACCCCTCAACAAGATTAGACCGATGCAAAAATAACGGGAGCCTGCAGTAAAATTGACTTAACAAGCAAAAATTAGTACACTTACTACAACAATATGTGCTTAGAAACCAGGAGTAACCATGGCTGAAACTAAACCTCAAATCGTTATGCGTTCTGGTCCTATCCCCGGATCGAGTTATTATCTGGACAAGCCTGAAGTCAGCGTTGGTCGCGACATGTCCAACGACATACCGGTGCCCGATGCTGAGATCTCCCGCCGGCACGCCCGCTTTATCGTCAAGCCTGACGGCGTTTATATTGAAGATCTCGGCTCAACAAATGGAACTTTTCTAAACGGCGTCCGCTTGAGTGCCCCCAAACGTCTCGTCAATGGTGATCTTGTCACCCTGGCGGAAAGCACGGTGATGAGTTTCGAATGGGAAGGCGCGCTCGAAGCTGCCGCCTACACGCCAACCTATGGCACGCCTGCCCCTCAGCCTGAGACAATCGCCCCAAAGCCTGAGCCCGTCTATGAAGCAGTTGAGCCGCCCGTTCCCCAACGCCCCCTGGCGCGTGAAAGCAGCCCCGAGCCAAAACCCAGGAAACCCTGGTATATGAACTTCCTTGTGATCTTGTTAATCATTGTGATCATCATTGGGCTGGTTCTGACTTTTATGCCGGCCTCATGGTGGTGCTTCCTGTCATTCAACCGATTGCCTGGCTGCTATTGAGCTGGATCAACCCTTAAAATATTATCTGCCCGGTCCTCGTGCCGGGCAGTATCTTTAAGTCGCCTGCGGTCTTGCCCTAAAACGCTATTTTCGGATTCTCGCCACCCCCCGAATTGCAGGTCTTTACCTCTGCCCGTCAAAAAAGCGCTGTTAACATTAATTTTTGATTTTTACGGCTTTTTTTGTCTCAGGCGGGAATTGTTGAACGCGGCTTCCTTTTAGAGTATAATTATCAGGTTGCAAATATTCAAAAAATAGCCAAATTTTTAGCCGAAAGAAACTATGTCTGAAGAAAATGAAATTGTGGAAACTCCCGAACTAACCGCTTTTGAACAGCGTGATACCGGATTGAAAACGGTAGGGATCGACGAACAAATGCGCACCGCCTACCTCGACTACGCTATGAGCGTAATTGTCGCCCGGGCTTTGCCAGACGTGCGCGACGGTCTCAAACCCGTCCACCGCCGCATCCTCTATGCCATGGATGACATGGGCATCCGCTTTAATACCCCCTATAAGAAGTCTGCGCGAATTGTCGGTGAAGTGCTTGGTAAGTACCACCCTCATGGTGATTCTGCTGTTTACGACGCCATGGCCCGCATGGCCCAGGATTTTTCCATGCGTTACATGTTAGTCCAGGGTCAGGGTAACTTTGGTTCTGTGGATGGAGACTCCCCGGCGGCAATGCGTTATACCGAAGCGCGACTGGCACGGATTTCCCAGGAACTTCTGGCTGACCTCGATAAGGATACAGTTGACTTCATTGATAACTTCGATGGATCGCTGAAAGAACCCGAAGTTTTGCCAGCACGCGTTCCTATGCTGCTGATGAATGGCTCCAGCGGGATCGCGGTGGGCATGGCGACCAATATTCCTCCGCACAATCTGGGTGAATTGGTCAATGCCCTCAATATGCTGATCGATCGTTACGACGAAATCGATGAAGTCAGCGTCGAGGAGCTGATGCAGCATATTCCCGGGCCCGACTTTCCGACTGGCGGCATCATTGTCGGTCGCGAAGGCATTCGCCAGGCGTACAGCACCGGGCGCGGTCACCTGATGATGAGAGGTAAAGCCACTATCGAGGAAATTCGTGAAGGGCGCTATGCCATCATCATCGACGAAATCCCCTACCAGCTCAACAAAACCAGCCTGATTGAGCGCATTGCCGAACTACACCGCGAAGGAAAAATTGATTCAATCTCCGACATGCGCGACGAGTCTGATCGAAATGGCATGCGTATTGTCATTGAACTCAAACGCGGAACCCAGCCCAAGAAAGTCGTCAATCAACTTTACAAATACACTGCCCTGCAATCTACATTCGCGGTCCAGCTGCTGGCTCTGGTCAACCAGGAACCGCGTATGCTCACGCTTAAACGCGCCTTACAGCTTTACCTGGAACACCGCCAGGTGGTCATCACCCGCCGAACCTTGTTTGACCTGGATAAGGCGAAAAAACGAGCTCACATTCTGGATGGCTTGCTGATCGCGATCGCCAATCTGGACGCGGTGATCAAGACCATTCGCGAATCTGACGATGCGGATATCGCTAAAACCCGCCTGATCGAGCGCTTCAACCTCAGCGACCTGCAAGCACAGGCTATCCTGGATATGCAGTTGCGCCGGCTTGCCGCCCTCGAGCGTCAAAAAATCGAAGACGAATACGCTCAGTTGAAGGAACTGATCAAGGAATTAGAGGACTTACTGGCCAACCCACACAAGATCCTCGAAATTATCCGGACAGACCTCAACGAAGTTGCCGAAAAGTTTGCTGACCCCCGACGAACACGCATCGCCCCGGACGCTGAGATGGATCTTTCAGATGAATCTCTCGTCCAAGATGAACCAGTATTCGTCTCAATCACCGATCGCGGCTACATCAAACGCGTTTCCGACAGCGCTTACCGCCGTCAGGGTCGGGGTGGTCGGGGGGTCATCGGGCAGAGCATGCGCGGTGAAGACGAAATCAGGTTCTTTATCCGTGCCAACACGCTCGATACGATCCTCTTTTTCACCAACAAGGGCAAGGTTTACTCGGAGCGAGCCTTCGAACTGCCCGAAGAAAGCCGCCAGGGACGCGGAATTCCGCTGGTGAATATCATCAATCTCGAACCCGAAGAGACCGTCACGGCAGTCCTGACAGTAGAAAACTTCAACGACAGCAGTTACTGCGCCATGGCTACGCGTCTGGGGCGTGTAAAACGAGTCCCCATGTCAAATTTTGAAAACGTGCGCCCGTCTGGACTGATCGCCATCCGTCTGAACAGGGGTGACGAATTGGGCTGGGTCCATATTACTGACGGCGAAAATGACTTGATCATGGTTACCCGCAAGGCAAAAGCCTTACGCTTCAGCGAATCTGAAGTGCGCCCTACCGGACGCACCACCATGGGCGTCACAGGCATCCGCCTGCGCGGTGATGACCGCGTTGTGTCAATGGATGTGGTTGAACCCAACGGTTATCTCCTGGTCATCACCGATAAGGGGCAGGGTAAACGCACGCCCATGGCCGAATACCTGGCCAAGTCCCGCGGTACTCTTGGCGTGACCACCATAAGTCAGGGAGCCCGATCCGAAATTGGCGACATCGCCGAGGCCAAGGTTGTTCTTGATGATGAAGATATCACCACCATCACCCGGGCAGGCATCGTCCTGCGCACCAAAGTCTCCGACATTTCAGTGCAGGGTCGCGCCACGCAGGGCGTCAAGATCATGGATCTGGACGAGGGTGACAGCCTGGCAGCCATGGTGCGTATTTCTGCCGAAGAAGTGGAAAGCGCAGTCAAAGCCCGGCAACAGGCTTTAGCGGAAGAGATGGAAAACAACCCGGAGGCCCAGCCTGAGGTTGAAAATGCAGAAATTCAGGAAGAAGAGGGCGGCTCCAGCGTCGATTCAGAGGACGTAAACTCAGCAGACTGAACTACGCGCATACGTCCAGTCTGATCGATGGCGTTCAGTGACCCATCAGGGTTAAGGGATACAGGGCAAAGCATTTCCGTTTTGCCCTGGTAGTGTCTAATCAGCCTGAACTCGCCCTTAAATGCCAGGCGTTGGTTCCATTCGTCTATCAGGAGCTTTGAGCCGATTTGCTTCCTGCGTTGGCACAGAAAACCGAGCAGTTCCCCCAAAATATCCTGCGGAGGATCTATGCGGCAACCTTCGGCTTGCAGACTGGTGGCAGGGAAACGCAATTGACCTGCACCCTCAAAAGCTCCGTCCCTCAGGTTGATACCCATACCCAGGATCAGAGCCTCAATGGCTGCACTCTTCCAGCTTATTTCGATTAATAGTCCACATACTTTCTTCCCCCTGATCAAAACATCATTTGGCCATTTGATCTCAGCCTCAAGACCGCAGGCCTCTTCCAGCCAATCAGTCAGGGCGAGCGCCGCCAGCGCAGTAAACTGTCCTAAAAACGGTCTTTCCCGGACCGTGGGGCGCAATACGACCGAGAAGGTGAGTGAGCTGTCCGCGCGGCTGTGCCATTGGCGGTTTTCGCGGCCTTGACCGGCAGTCTGATGTTTTGCCCAGAGGACAAATTCACCCTTCTCTTGATGGATTAATCTGAGCGCATCCTGGTTGGTCGAGCCGGTTTCTCCCAGGCATAGAACCCGCCAGCCAGCCAGGTCGATCCAATTCCCATCTATTTGGGAGGCATCAACCTCCATGGTCTATTCTTCGAGACCCATTGGCAGTGTGAAACAGATCCTGGCTCCCGCGGTATAGTCTTCGTCGACCCAGATGCGGCCGCCGTGCGCGATGACAATTGCCTTACACAGATACAGACCCAGGCCAGTACCCTTGGTTGATCTGGCATCCGTATCGGAGCGGTAAAACCGGTCAAACACAAAAGGGATGTCCTTGGGGTCAAAGCCTTTGCCCTGATCACTGATGCAAACCTGGATTTCATTGATGAGCTCCTGCCCCTGGATTACGATTTGCCCACCATGGCTATATTTCAATGCGTTGGCGATCAGGTTGGTCAGCAGTTGTTTAATCCTGCTCTCGTCGGCAATGATGACGGGGAAATCGCTGGCAAACTCAGCCCTGATGGTGTGCCCGGCAGCTTCCGGTTTGAAACGATGAATTTGTTCCTGCACCAGGGCGGGGAGATCGACCCGCGAGTTTTTCATAAGCATGTTTCCCGATTGAAGCCTGGTCGCGTCCAGCAGATCATCGACCATAGCGGAGAGGTGGTCGGCCTCCTCCTCGATCACCTTCAGGCTTTCCTGCACCATCTCAGGTTCCCAGGTGACGTCCCCCCGTCTAAGCGTGCTGGCATAACCCTTGATCAGGGTCAGTGGGGTGCGCAGTTCGTGGCTGATCACCGAGATGAAGCCGGTTTTCATTTCCTCTGCTTCACGATAGCGAGTGATGTCCCGCACCGATGCGATCACATTTAATAACTGCCCTTCGCTTGAAAAAAGTGGCGCGTAGGTGATCGCAACCGGGACCGGGTCCAGCCCGTCTTTACGGATCAGGTCGCCCTCCAGGAACATCTCGCCAGGCTCGTAACCGTGCCATTCAGCCTCGGTCAGTTCTTTTAGTTTAAGCCCCACAGGGCTGCTCTTCCACTGCACCACATCTTCATACTTTTCACCTACCAGACCAAAAGTCGGGCTGTTGATCAGGCGGGCGAATGCTTTATTGGCACTCAGTATGGTCAGGTCGGGGCTCAAGATCAGGATTCCGTCCGCGACAGATGCCAGTAGCGCGGTGATGCGCAAATTTTGATCGCGAACCTGATTATAGAGGCGGGCGTTTCGAACCGCGATAGCAGCCTGGTTGGCGAAATTGTTTAAAATGCTGTGGTCGTTTGCCGTGAAAACACCGCGATAATTTCGAAACACAAAAATCTGACCAATTGGTTTTCGCTGAACCAGCAGCGGCAAACCCACACCGGTGATCATCCCCATGCTGATATCGCTGAGCATTTTGTTGACCTCGGGAACGTACTGACTGTCTTCGGGCACATTTTCAGGCAGGGAGCGCAGCCAGTTTTCCAGGTACTCAGACAGCGCCGGTGGAATCCCTTTGCTGACCGCCAGATACCAACCCCTTATTTCTTCGTTCAGAGCGATGAAGCCAGCATGACCAGTGAGCATTTCGATCGATATTTGCAAGATCCGCCCCAGCAGGGTGTTCAGATCAAGCTCTTCAGTCAGAGACCGCGAAATTTCCAGCAGATATTCGCGTTGCCGCACACGATAATCAGGTAACATACCTTAATTATGCCAGTTATTTCAGAACACGGATGGCGAAGGTTCTATATCGGTGAGAAGTCGATTTTGCAAAAATCCTCTCGACGGAAGGGATACGCAGGCAGTGGTTTTTGTGGAGGCCGGAGGGGATTTATTACCCTGTAAGGGCTAACCTTCGAACTGGTTCTTAAAAGAAAAAGTGGGC
>CAZHXQ010000007.1:0-37283 GCA_964536465.1 uncultured Anaerolineaceae bacterium | reverse complement strand
TCTTCCTTGACCTAAACAGATTTGAAGGTTAGGATTTTATCAGTTAACAATGCCCGCTCAAAGGGCAGAAATAAACACCGCCAGGTGTACGAGATACTATGACATCAGAACTAAAAGGAGAGATTTTATGTTAAAGTATGACCGCATCTATAACTTTTCAGCAGGTCCCAGTACCCTTCCCGTTCCAGTATTAGAAGAAGTTCGCGATGAGATGATGAACTATCATGGTTCAGGCATGTCTGTTATGGAAATGAGCCATCGCAGCAAAGTATTCATAGGCATCGCAGACCAGGCAGAAGCCGACCTGCGCGAGCTGATGAACATCCCTGACAATTACAAGGTTTTGTTTATTCAAGGCGGTGCCACGCTGCAATTTGCCATGATCCCGATGAACTTGATGAAAAACGGTGTGGCAGACTATATTGTCACCGGTAGCTGGTCCAACAAAGCCTATGCCGAAGCCAAAAAGTTTGGAAAAGTTAACCTGTTGGCGACCAGCAAAGATAAAAACTACAGCTACATTCCTGATGTCTCCGATCTACCGGTTTCTGAAGATGCTGATTATGTTTATATCTGTGAAAATGAAACCATTAACGGCACCACCTACCAGCAGCTTCCCAACACAAAGGGCAAACCCCTGGTGTCTGATCAAAGCTCAATGTTTCTCTCTAAGCCTGTAAACGTGAGCGATTACGGGCTGATTTATGGCGGCGTGCAGAAAAACATTGGCCCCGCTGGTTTGGCTATTGTTATCATCCGCGAAGATTTAATCCGCACAGATTTAGATGAGAAGATCCCCACCTATTTACGCTACGACACACATGCTGAAGCCGACTCGATGTACAACACACCCAATTGTTGGGCAATCTACGTTTGTGGTAAGGTTTTCAAATATTTGAAATCATTGGGTGGTCTCGAAGCCATGAATCAAATCAATATCGAAAAAGCACAACCGCTTTACGACTTCCTGGACAATTCGAAGATGTTCAGGGGTACGGTTGAAAAGAAAGATCGCTCCCTGATGAACGTTCCATTTGTCACCGAAAGCCCTGAACTTGATGCCGAAGTCGTGGCAGGCACCAAGGCGGCTGGTTTTGAAAACCTGAAAGGTCATAGATCAGTCGGCGGTCTCCGCGCTTCTATCTACAACGCCATGCCCAAGGAAGGCGTCGAAGCGCTGGTCGAATTCCTGAAAGATTTCGAAGCCAAGCATAGTTAATCCTTATTTTTGATTCAAAGCAAAGCCTTTCCTTGTTTGGAGAGGCTTTATTGTTTTATTTGTACACGACTCGGGTAAATTGCGCAGGTATGGATCACCTTCTGTTGTGTAAAGAAATTGTGGTCAAACTTCTTCTGTCTGGCGATATTGCAAAGCTTCGGCAAGGTGTTCGGTTTTGATGACATCACTGGCAGCCAGGTCAGCGATGGTTCGGCTTAGTTTGAGCACGCGATGATAGCCCCGCGCGGTCAGACGCAATTGACGCATGGCGGTCTTCATTAGAGCTTCTCCCGCCTCATCTAAAGGGCAATATTGGCGGATTTCTTTGGGGGTCATATCAGCGTTGCTGACCAAGCGGGTGCCTTTAAATCTCTTAAACTGGATCTGGCGGGCAGTCTCAACCCGCTCACGGATTGTCTCAGAGCCCTCACCGGCACGCTTTTCGCTCAATTTCTGATAGTCTACCCTGGGAACCTGTAGGTGGATATCGATGCGGTCAAGCAGGGGCCCTGAGATCCGCTTTTGATAGCTGCTAATAGCAGCTGGGGCGCAGGTGCATTGTCGCATGGTATCGCCGAAATAACCGCAGGGGCAGGGGTTCATGGCCCCCACCAGCATGAAGTTGGCCGGGAACGTAAAGGAGCCCTGGGCACGGCTGATGGTTACAACTTTATCTTCCAGGGGCTGACGCAGCACTTCAAGGATCCGTTTGCCAAACTCGGGCAGTTCATCCAGGAACAAAACGCCTCTGTGCGCCAACGAAATCTCGCCCGGCCGCGGAACACGCCCGCCGCCTACCAGCCCGGCATGGCTGATGGTGTGGTGCGGAGCGCGAAAGGGGCGCGTGCGGATTAGCGGTGTTTCGGCAGGAAGCTGGTCGGTTATCGAGTAGATGCGGGTCACTTCCAGCGATTCATCCAGGCTCATCGATGGCAGAATGGAGGTCATCGCCCGTGCGATCAGGGTTTTACCTGCTCCGGGAGAGCCGGTCATAAGCACATTATGTCCTCCAGCCGCGGCGACTTCCAATGCGCGTTTGATGTGCTCCTGTCCCTTGATTTCGCTAAAGTCTGTGAACTGCATCTCAAAATCAGGCGCGGTCACATCACCGGGCTGAAACGGCGCAATCGGATTTTCGCCATTAAGGTGCTGCCAGAGTTGGTTGAGCGTCTCGACCGGATATACCTCAATTTCGGGGATAAGCGAGGCCTCCGGCGCGTCGACCGCCGGCACGTATACTTTGCGGTAGCCTTCGCTCCTGGCTAGTGCTGCTGCGGCCAGGATGCCGCGCACGTGCCTGACCGAGCCGTCCAGAGAGAGTTCGCCGATGATCAACGAATTTTCGATTGCTTCGGCGGGGATTTGTTCACCCGTAACCAGTACGCCAACCGCGATGGGAAGATCAAAAGACGGCCCTTCCTTGCGGACCGAGGCGGGGGCGAGGTTGACTGTTAAGGGTTTGCGTGGATAGACCAGGAAGGCATTTTTGATGGCAGAATAGACACGCTCGCGGCTCTCTTTGACCGCCTCATCAGGCAGCCCAACAATGGCCATGTGCGGTAAACCTTGCCCATAATCGACCTCGATGTCGATCAGGACGCCATCCAGCCCGATTACAGCGCATGAGAATACGTGTGCAAGCATTGCAATAGTTTATCATATCGCATCCGCGCGACGTCCCTTTTTTCTAAAAAATTCAGGCACCGGTTGGACGATTGTGTTGGACAGGGAAAGTCGATTCAGTCCAACTTGACCTGAAAATACACCTTTACTGATAGAATTTGGCGATGTGAATCAATAACCATAGCTTTTGAGGAGGCTGGATGCAGACCAACGGCAAGTATTTTCGTGTGAACAAGATTAACATCGCTTTTTTGATCGGATTAATCGCTATAGGTTCGCTGGTTTCGCCAGCCTCCACCCAGGCAGGGCCAGAAAAATGGCTGGCTTTTGGCACAGAGTCAGCCAGAAAATTGCCCGAAGTAGAGATAATCTCCGCCTCCTCAAGTTTGATCGAAATTCAGGCGATCATGCCCGGGGCTCAAATCGGAGAAACGACTATAGCCGAGCAAAGCTATTTGACCTTGGCTGGAGAGGGCTACACTACGTTCGATATTGTAGGCGCACCTGCCTTGCCGGTGCTGCGGAAGATGATCGAGGTGCCCCTGGGAGCTGAGGTGAGCCTGGAGCTGATCGAGGCGCAAAGCCAAACGGTCAGCCTGATCGGTCTTGGACTGCAAGGCATGATTGCCCCAGTTCAGCCATCTCAATCCAAATGCGGTCCAGCAACCCCTGCAGCAAGCCCGACTGCCCAACTCTATGACGCTGGGTTTTACCCACCTGAACAATTGACTATCAGCGATGAATTCATCGTACGTGGCCACAGAATCGTTGTGATTGAAATTCGCCCGGTGCGCTATAACGCCGGGCTGGCGGAGCTGGAAACAACTTCTGAATTGGTTTTCCGCCTGAACCTGACAGACAGCGATATGAGGCTCACAGTTTCAGAAGCAGGTCGGCTCAACTCGGCACCGTTCAACCGTCTGCTCGAGCCAATCGTGCTGAACTACAACCAGGGTCGGCCTGTCGCCATCCCTAACACAGCAGAACGATATCTGATCATCAGCGCGGATATATTCGAAAGCGGCCTGACAGATTTTGTCACCTTGAAGGAAAGCCAGGGTTTTTCAGTATCGGTGGCTAACCTTTCGACAGTTGGCGGGAATACCACGACAACAATCAAGAATTATATTAAGACCCAGTACCTTGGCGCGAACCCCCCTGATTACGTACTCCTGGTAGGTGATTATTATCCTGGCAACGCGGCCGACCTGACCAACTACACTATGCGCACATCCAGCAGTTACCGCACTGACTTACATTATTTCACCATGGACAGCGACACTGAGTATGTTCCTGATATTTTCTACGGTCGTTTCCCGGTCCGAACGATTGGGAACCTGAGCGCCATGATTGACAAGTACGAAGCTTATAATGGCGCCATTGGTGATGAAGCCTGGGTAAAGAAGATTGAATACCTTGCGTCTAATGACAGTGGTTATTACCAGGTCGCAGAAAGAAGTCACAATTACGTAATTAACAACTATACGCGGCCGCTGGGCTATACCGGCATCTTTCCCAATAACCCTGAACTCGGCGGAGATAAAGTTTACGCAATTACTTATGGCGGGACTGGCGCACACGCTGTCGCTTCAATGAATGATAACCGTGCCATGTTGATTTACAGTGGTCATGGCGCGACAACCTTTTGGGACGCTCCACGAGTAACCCAAACTAATATTCGGAATATGACTGGTGTGGCGATCCCATATGTGGCATCGCATGCCTGCATCACAGCTGATTTCAAAGTTGGTGAGTCCTTCGGCGACACCTGGGTGATCGAACCTGTCAATGGCGCGCTGACTTTCTTTGGTTCGAGTGATAGCACCTACTGGACAGAGGATGAAGTGCTGGAAAAAGCAATTTTCGACCATCTCTATTCCGATTCAACTTTAGACACCGTTGCCAGCGTTGCTCAGATGACGCAATATGGTCTTCAGATCGTTGATAATTCCAGCACCACTCTTGATAACTATTACCGCGAGACCTATCACATTTTCGGTGACCCATCGCTCGAAATCCTGATGAAACCAAAATTCCCAGACTTCCGCATCATCATTGCTCCCGATAAACTAAAGACATGTAATAGCGGTGAAAACAGCGCGACAATTAACCTGACTTCTGTCAACGATTTTTCGAATCAGGTTTCATTGTCTGCTTCGACAGTGGCAGGCTTCACCACCTCTTTTTTGCGCAATGCGCTTACCCCCCCAGGCTCAACCATTTTAACCATCAGCGGCGAAGGATTGGCAGCGACCGGGCTACAAATCATGACCGTAACCGGTACCTCCGGCGAATTGGTGCATAGTGCCGAAATTGAGATGAACATTTTTCATCCGCTTTCCTCCAGCCCTCAACTGAAAAGCCCCGAGGATACCGCGCGGGATGTTGCTCTGAGACCTACCTTCACCTGGTCAGCGATTGCTGATGCCGAAAGCTATCAACTTGAGATTTCACTGGACGCTGGTTTTACACAAACAGTGCTCGACAGGACAGGCATTGTTGGCACCACTTTTACAGTGGCGGGCAATCTGATTTCAGACAGACAATATTTCTGGCGAGTTTCAGCTGAGAATGTGTGTGGCAAAACGGTCAGCCCACAGACATTTTCTTTCCGCACCAAACCAGGACCAGGCGATTGCGCTCAGGGTACCATGCAGCAGGTTCTCCAATTTAATAACTTCGAAGGTGGTTTGGGCGGATGGCAAAACCCCGGCGAAACGTTCCGCTTCGACCTTACCACTGTCAGAGCTTTTTCTCCGCAGCATTCAGTACTTGCAAGCGTTCCAGCGGATTTCTCTGATCAACGCCTGGTGTCACCTGTAATGGCCGTTCCAAACACAATAGAGCCAGTCACACTAATTTTCTGGCATCGTTGGACCTTTGACCACCCCGTTGAGTGTAATGATGGCGGCATTCTGGAAGTCAGCATGGATGGGGGTACGACCTGGAATCAAGTGGCCAAACCATATTTGCTGACCACGCCCTACAACGGCAAAGTAAAAACCGGTGTTTACAACCCCCTGCTTGGCAAAGAGGCCTGGTGTAATCAGAGCAACGAGTGGGTGCGCACTGTTGTTGATTTAAACCCGTTCAAGGGCAAGACGGTTCAGTTCCGTTTTCGTCTTGGCACGGGTACTCAAGGCGCTGCCGAAGGGTGGTATATCGATGACCTGCTTATGCAGACCTGCATCCCCTCTGAAACGCATTATTCAGTCTTCTTACCGATGATCGAAGTTATCGACTGAGAATTCTGAACTTGAGCAGGCACCTCACGCTTCTTTGGTGAGGTGCTTTGCCGCCTTCGAGACAAAGCCTGATTGACGGTATAATCTGGTGTGTTCGGATGGCCTAATATGAGAAAAAAACAAGCTCTTGTGCACTTTGTTATCCCCTTGGTAATTGCCCTGATGCTTTTTTCTGCATGTGAGTCTTTGGCACAACCGATTGAGCATACTCCCATGGTTACCGAAACGGTTTTGGCAACCGAAACACAAGAGCCTACAAAAATCCCAGCCACACCAACTGCCACTGAGCAGGCAATTAAGATTTGGTTTGACCCGACACTTCCTGCAGACCTGCTGCAAAAGGATTTGACCGGTTATGTTGAAAAATATGGCGTTACCCAGGAGACCGCCAATCTGCGGCTCACTTTTAGCCCACAGGGTCGTTTGAGCCAATGGATTTTTGCCCTGGCAGCCCCTTTTGCGACCGTGGTAGATTCCGTCACCAGCGCAGAATTACTCAACTTTTGGCAAAAGGGGGCAGACTTCCCGGCTACAGAACTGGTCATGGACCAAACCGCGCTGGTAGCGCTTACCGCCCTGTATGGCGCGCCAGTGGGAAAAGTTATATTAAAACAAACAGATGAACTGCTTAGTTACTGTAAGGCAAGCGGAGCTTGGGCAGTGATTTCTTTTGGCGAAATCGAACCTATGTGGAAAGTGATCGCGATTGACGGTCAGTCGCCCCTGCATAAAAGTTTCGATGTGCAGGCTTACCCGCTGAGTGCTGGCATTGCGCTTTTAATGGGTGAGGCTTCCCAGAGCGATTTGGCAGCATTTTCGTCAATCGAAGCCGAACTTCAGTCCCTGCTGCCAGCAGGCAACCGTGACGAAAATAAACTGACTACAGTGATCCTGACTGGTGTAACCGCACTGACCCGTGCGACCGCCAAGGAAATGGAAATTTACGGCATTTTAACGCCTGCGCAATCGATCGGGGCGGTGATGCGCGAGGCTGACATTACGCACGTCAGCAATGAGGTGCCTTTTGCCAGGGACTGCCCGGAGCCGCAATGGGTACAGGATGTCGACCTGGTTTTCTGCTCTGATGACCGCTACATCGATCTGCTGAAGGAAATTGGAACAGATGTGGTCGAGCTCACCGGTGATCATTTCAGAGATTGGGGTCCGGAAGCGATGCTTCATACCCTCGGGATGTACGATGCGCAGGGCTGGTCTTATTACGGCGGTGGTAGAAATATCGAAGATGCAAGAGCCCCGTTGAAACTGGAAAACAACGGTAATAAAATTGCCTTCATCGGTTGCAATGCCAAGGCGCCTGGTTATGCCACCGCCAGCCAAAGCAACCCGGGCGCGTATCACTGTGATATGGACTATATGGTTTCAGCCATCCGTCAGCTGCGGAATGAAGGCTACCTGGTCATTGCCACCTTTCAACACGATGAGATTTATCTCTGGCAGCCTGAGCCGAACATGATCGCAGATTTCCGCTTGCTGGCTGAAGCTGGCGCCAGTGTGGTGAGCGGAAGCCAGGCACACCAGCCTCATACCTATGAGTTTTGGGAGGATAGCTTTATCCATTATGGCCTGGGCAATCTGTTCTTTGACCAACTGGGCTGGTACGATGACTCAGATAAGGCCTTTGTTGACCGCCATGTTTTTTATGATGGCGAGTATATCGGGATGGAATTGCTAACCGTCCAATTCTTCAACTGGTCAACCCCCACCTGGATGACCCCAGATGACCGCGCCAAACTGCTGACCCGCCTGTTTGAGTACAGCCAGGCGGAATAAAAAACAAGCCATGTGACTGGCTTGTTTTGGTTGGTGCTCCTACCGGGACTCGAACCCGGGTTTTAGCCTTGAAAGGGCCGCGTCCTAACCACTAGACCATAGGAGCATCGAGAGGGCTATTCTACACGAGGTTTTTTATCAAGTCAAGCAAAAGCCAATGATTCGTGTGAGGAGGTCGGCACTCATCCATAAGATGGCACTTTTATTCTTGCGACGATTTTTCTTCCAGGTAGTTTTTGAGGACCACAGCCTGGTTGTGCTCTGTATCTCTGGCTGAGTAGAGCAGGGTAACCTGGTTATCCATACTTTTCGCCAGGATCTGCGTGATGGCTGTCTGGGCGTCAGGGTCTGCATCCAGCTCGGCGCGGTAACGCTTAGCAAATTCATCGAATCTCTCAGGTTTATGGTCAAACCAGGAGCGCAGCTCGTTGCTGGGCGCTAATTCTTTGCGCCAGGCATCCAGACGCGCTTCCTCCTTAGAGACACCTCTTGGCCAAATGCGGTCGACCAGCACCCGCCATCCATCGAAGGGCTTATAATCTTCGTAAATTCTTTTTATTTTGATTGGCATAGTGACACTCCTTAGCAATGGTGATAAATACGTGCCCCTGATTTTTTCAGTGTATCGCAACAGCATTCAAAATGCGAGAAAAAAATATAAGCCTGGAACGATTATCTCCGCGGTAGATCTCGAAACGGAAACCAGGGGCAAAAAAACTTGACACCTGCTCGTAAGCATTGTAAAATAATCAGTCGTTGCCCCGGCAGAGATTGGCTGGGGTTACTTACGTAACCAACTTTCCCGGTATCGGGTGGTGAAACGCTCGTAAGCTGGTTAAGTGAAGATTGGAGATAAAATGAAGTATGCTGTTGTTGAAGCGGGCGGTAAACAATACCGCGCCGAGGTAGGGAAACGTTTGACTGTTGACCTCCTGCCCGCAGAAATTGGCGAAGAGGTCACCCTCGACAAGGTTGTATTAATTGTCGATGACGACACTGTGACAGTAGGAACCCCTTACATCAAGGGCGCCAGTTGTAAGACCACGGTCGATGATCAGATCAAAGGTAAAAAGATTTTGGTGTTCAAGTATAAACCCCGGATCAACTACCGCAAACGCTCCGGTCATCGTCAAAAATATACCAGGTTACTGGTTGATTCAATCGTGATGGAGTAGTGAAATGGCACACAAAAAAGGTGGCGGGTCATCCCGCAACGGACGAGACAGTCAAGGCCAACGCCTGGGCATAAAAAAATATGGCGGCGAAAAAGTGATCAGTGGCAACATCCTGGTACGCCAACACGGCACCAAGGTCCACCCCGGCTGGAATGTGGGTCAGGGTCGTGATTACACCTTGTTTGCTACTATGGAAGGCTACGTTAAGTACGAGACCATTGCTGGTGGGCGTAAACGGGTGCATGTTTTCGAAACGCCTGAAGGACCAGCGAAAGGCAACTAATTAAAAATGAAAGAAAAAATTCAACCTAAATATTATCCGGATGCGAAAGTCACCTGTGCCTCATGTGGAGCGGAGTGGACCACAGGTTCGACCGTTCCTGAAATTCGAACGGAAGTCTGCTCGAATTGTCACCCGTTCTACACCGGCCAGCAGGCCCGCATTCTTGATCGTGAAGGTCAGGTCGACCGGTTTTATAAGCGACTGCAGGTCCGTCAGGAGATTGTCGCTGAGAAAAAAGCCGCATCTGAAGCCAAGACTTCACCCGACCGACCGATCTCTGAATTCAAACTGGCAACCAAATCGATTTCTGCTCTGGCAAGGGCTGACATCCTGACCGTCAGTGACGTTCTCGCCAAACTTGAGGGGGGCGAAAAGGCTCTGCTCGAGGTGGAAGGTTTTGGCCGCAAATCTTTGATCGATCTCAAAAAACAATTGCGACAGTTTGGTTACAAACTGCCAGCAGCCGCAGAAGAAATTGAAGTTTAATAGATTGATAACCTTAGAAGGCAGGCATTAAGCCTGCCTTTTTTTGTATATGGTACTTTATACAGCGAAACTTGACTTATACTTTTAGCAACTGAAATTATTGGAGGGTTTATGACACAGACTTTTGGTTTGGTTGAGGTGATTACAGGCTCGATGTTTTGCGGTAAGACCGAGGAGTTGATCCGCCGACTGCGCAGGGCAACGATTGCCAGGCAAAAAGTGCAGGTTTTTAAGCCCATCATTGATGACCGCTACGCTTATAACAAAGTCAGGTCCCATTCAGGGGCGGATTATGAGGCTGAGCCGATAGCCTCCTCCTGTCAGATTTTGGAAAAATTGGCGCCTGACGTCACCGTTGTGGGTATAGATGAGGCCCAGTTTTTTGACGACGACATCGTGACTGTCGCCAATCTGTTGGCTGAGCGGGGTTTGAGAGTGATTGTTACTGGTCTGGATACTGATTTTCGAGGGGAGCCCTTTGGCTGCATGCCTGAGATGATTGTCAAAGCTGACAAGGTCGATAAGTTGTCGGCGATCTGTATGGTCTGCGGTGAGGCTGCCATCCGCACACAGAGGCTGGTCAATGGCAAACCAGCTCACTACAACGACCCGATTGTGATCGTGGGCGCATCTGAGATGTACGAGGCGCGCTGTCGGCGCTGCCACGAGGTTCCGAGAGATTGAGGCAGACCATGGTGCAGGATTATCGCGAATATCTGGATAAGGTCTTAGTCACAGAAGAGCAAATTCAAACCCGGGTCAAAGAGCTCGGCGCAGAAATCAGCCGTGATTATGCCGGCAAAGAATTGTTGATCATCTGCATTCTGAGAGGCGGCGTGGTCTTCATGGTGGACCTGATGCGTTCAATCACGGTGCCAACAGCCATCGAATTCATGGCGGTCTCATCGTATGGGAGCGGCGCTCGTCAATCTGATGGCGAGGTGCGCATAACACTCGACCTGAATACCAGCATCAGCGGCAGGCACGTCTTGATCGTTGAAGATATCATCGACAGCGGTAATACCCTGTCATCTGTGATCGAACTCTTGAAGACACGCAATCCACTTTCACTTTACGTCTGTACCCTTCTGGATAAAGAAGAGCGGCGCGAAGTGCAGGTCCCTATTCGCTATCGTGGTTTCAAAATTAAGAATGAGTTCGTATTCGGCTATGGTCTGGATATGGATGAATATTATCGCAACTTGTCTTTTGTAGGCACGGTAGACCTGGAAAAATATGAACCTCCACTTGAATGAGTCACTTGCGGATATCCTCAAGCAGGTCAGGCTTGGCATGCCGAACCAGAAAATCTATCTGGTGGGGGGCGCAGTCCGCGACCTGGTGCTGGGAAAAGCGCTAAAGGACCTGGATTTTGTGGTCAAGAACGGGTCTGTTGGGCTGGCAAAGGCTGTAAGGCGTCGTTTCGATGCCGTCTGGTACACCCTGGACGATGAACATCAAACTGCCAGGGTCATTTTGAGACCGGGACAGGCTGAAGAGCTGGTTCTCGACTTCACCTCCTTTATTGGCCAATCATTGGAGGAGGACCTCAGGCAGCGTGATTTTAGCATCAACGCCATGGCGATCGACCTGGATGATTTGGATGCGATCATTGACCCTCTGGGGGGACAGAATGATCTTGTCAGCCGACAATTACGCCTGAGCAGCCCCGGGTCACTGCTGCGCGACCCACTGCGGGTTTTGCGTGCTGTCAGGCTTATTCGGACGCTTGACTTGAGCTATTCTGTGGATATTCTCGAGCGACTGCGCGTAGCCGCATTGAGTTTAGGCAAGATTTCAGGAGAACGGGTCAGGGATGAACTGCTCAAATGCCTGACGATACCGAATCTGGCTGATACTTATCTCTTATTGAAAGAATTTGGGATTCTTTATGAGCTGCTCAACAGGGTTTATCAGGTCAGACCCCCGGATGAGGTTTGGACAAATGCCACAACCGGAGATTTATCGGCACTGTTTAATTATTACGCTGAAATTTACCGACCAGTATGGTCGAGCTTAGAGGGGGAGTCAGCCTCTGCAGTGGGTGTTCTGAAAGTTCTGGAAGAAATCCTACGTGCTATCGAAGCAGGCAGGACTGCTTTTGCCTTTGTCAATTTTGACCAAAACGCACCCAGTAGTGCGATCTACATGAACGCTTTAAACTCAATGCTGGATGAATCGTTACAGGGAGGCCGCTCCCGCAAGCAACTGCTGGTGCTTTTCGCGCTTTTTTTCTTCCACCAACCGTTTTACGTGACTGACAGCCAGGAAAATGGATTTTGTGCACGAGACGAGATCGAAATTGATTGCTACGAGTTTGGAGAGCGGATCAGCAACACGTTGATGTTGGGTCAGAAAGAAGAAAAGTTCTTTGAGCTAGTCTGTGCAGGCTACCGCAAGATCACCTGCCTGACCTGGGAGCAAGAGATTGGAACACTGGAACTATACCGCTTTTTTAGAGAAGTGGGTTCCTCCGGTATTGGAAGCGCCATATTGCAAATTGCCTATCAATATGAAATATTATTAAAGAACAGAAAGATTCCGCCCCTTGCCTCCGAGATCATCCTGACCTGGTTTCGGGATCACGATACCATCGTTGATCCCCCGCGCTTGATCGACGGGGAAGATTTAAAAAACAACCTGAACCTTCAGCCGGGTCCGGAAATTGGCTATTATTTAGAAGCAGTACGCGAAGCTCAGGTTATGGGCCTGGTGGCGGACCGCGGCGAAGCGCTGGAATATGTATCAGGATTGTTGGGAAAAAGGAGAGATTATGATATTGCATTTGGATGATATTGAGTTTTATTACGAAGTCTATGGGGAAGGGATGCCTGTGGTTTTGCTGCACGGGCTGGCCCTGGACGGCAGTATCTGGAAGGAAGCCGCTAACCTGTACAGCGACCAGGCCAGATTTATCCTCCCTGACCTGCGCGGTCACGGGCGGTCTGGTATCGGAAGAGCGGATGGCAGCATTGAGCAGTTTGCTGACGATCTTGTCAGGTTAGCGGACCATCTGGGCATCGAGCGCTTCACGCTCGCTGGACATTCAATGGGTGGCTATATCTCCCTGGCTTTCGCCGAAAGACACCCGCAGCGTCTGGCTGGTCTGATCATGGTCACCAGCAACGCCCGCGCGGACACTCCTGAGAAGAAAAAAATGCGCCTGCTGGAAGCTGACGAGACGTTAATTGTCGGCAGCAGCACGCTGGCTGAAAGCTTGGCGCAGAAACTGAGCAAATCGGCTGAGATTCAGCGGCTGACCTATCAAATTTTGAGAAAAACAGATCCCGAAGGGATTGTCAATGTGCAGCGTGCGATCGCGCAGCGACCTAACCGGTTGGAGGTAATTAGAAATCTCGAGGTTCCCTTCCTGGCTGTTGCTGGGAAAGATGACCAGATCGTAGAGCCTGAAGCAGCCATCGAGATGGCAGACGCATCCAGGAAAGGTAAGGCAGTTGTTTTGCCCGGCGTCGGTCACATGCCCATGCTGGAAGCCCCAACCGCACTGGGAGCCCTGATCATCAGCATGCTTTGATCTCAGAAATTTAAGCTCTTTGGAAAGGATACTGGAATGTTGTCAGAACCAATTTTTAGATACGTCGTGGTGCTGCTTGTAGCAGTAGTTTTGATCAGGATCATGCTCGGCTTGTCCGGGAGTATGCGGCAGGACAAAAGCAGTCAAGCCGGGGAGGACCTCACGCAGACATCCGCGACGGCAAACGCTCAAAAGCCAGAAGAAGAACCTGTTCTGCAGTCACACGAGGCACCGGATGAGTCCCAGAAAGAAGGACCGGAGCATGAATGAAGTTGACTGGATTTTAAAACGCCGCAGCATCAGAAAATTCAGTGGGCAGGCGCCCTCCGATGAACAAATAACCAAAATGCTGGAAGCTGCCATGGCAGCGCCGAGCGCGTTAAATTTAAAACCGTGGAAGTTCATTGTTGTCCAGGATCAAGAGCGACTGGCTGAGCTCAGAAAAGCACTGCCTTTCGGCAAGATGATGGCACCCTGCGCCATTGTCGTATGCGGAGATCTACGCTGGTTCAAAAAACCGGCCATGGAGCGGTTTTGGGTTCAGGATTGCAGCGCGGCCACGCAGAACATCCTTCTGGCGGCCGTTTCGCTTCGATTAGGCGCGGTTTGGTGCGGCGTGCACCCGATCAGCCGGCTTGAAAAACCTGTGGGCAAGACCCTGGGAATACCCGAGGGAGTAGTGCCTTTGAATGTAATATTTATCGGAACCCCAGCTGAAGAAAAACCTGCCCGAACACAATATTCAGATAAAAACGTCTATTCAGACAAATTTGGCCACCCCTGGAAAGGTTAGCATCGATCAACCCGATGGCCGCCCCTGCCTTCGCAAGGTTGAGGCCCGTTGTTGATTTTCGCGACTTTTTCAACGCCAAAGTTATTTACCAGCAGTTTGCGGATTTAAGGTTAACGAACCCAGCAGGCAGGGGGCGGGTTCCTCCCGCGAGCGTCAGACCCGGAACGCATTTGTGGGTGTGTAAAAGGTAAATAAAAGTCTGAAAATTATGCATAGACTCTCGTTGTCTGCCCACCTTATCGTGGTAAAATTATAAATTGTGAAAATAACATTCTCATGAATGAAAATCAAATCCTAGGAGGAATAAATGTCTGATAAAAAGTGGGTCTATCTGTTTAATGAAGTCGACCAGGCTGAGGAATACGCGGGTAGTTGGGATGCTGTTCGCAGTTTGCTCGGTGGCAAAGGTGCCAACCTGGGCGATATGACTCGCACTGGGGTGCCGGTGCCCCCGGGGCTGACTATTACAACCGAAGCCTGTAACGCTTTCCAGGAAACCCGCCAGTTTCCCGATGGAATGTGGCAACAGGTTTTGGACGCTCTCGAAGCAATTGAAGAGCAGACCGGGAAAAAATTTGGCGATCCTCAAAATCCTCTCTTAGTTTCCTGCCGTTCTGGCGCCAAGTTCTCCATGCCTGGCATGATGGACACCGTTCTGAATATTGGTATGAACGACGAGGTGGCTGAAGGTCTGGCGGAAATGAGTGGCGATGAACGTTTTGTGCAGGATTCTTACCGCCGCCTGGTCCACATGCTTGGGACTGTCGTGATGGGTATTGATGACGAATACTTTGAAGCCCCGATGGAAGCCCATAAACGTGAAAAAGGCTACAAGAGCGACGCTGAAATGACCGCTGCTGACTGGGCCGCTGTAACCGAAGCCTACAAGCAAGTTGTGCTCGAACAGAAAGGGTTCGAATTCCCCCAGGATCCTTACAAACAACTGGAACTGGCTGTCAAAGCCGTTTTTGACTCCTGGAATTCCAAGCGAGCGATCGATTACCGCCGCCGCGAAGGCATCTCAGATGACCTTGGCACTGCAGTCAACATCCAGACCATGGTTTTCGGCAATATGGGCGGCGATTCCGGCACCGGTGTGGCTTTCACCCGCGATCCTCAGACTGGCGAAAATGCTATGTTTGGCGATTATCTGATGAATGCCCAGGGTGAAGACGTTGTGGCTGGAATCCGCAATACTTCCAAGATTTCTGCGCTCAAAGATGAAATGCCTGATGTGTATGAGCAATTCTTTGACATCACCGAACGTCTCGAGAATCATTACAAAGACATGCAGGACGTCGAATTTACCATCGAACATGGCAAACTTTGGATGCTGCAAACCCGCAACGGTAAACGCTCGGCCAAGGCTGCGGTTAAAGTTGCTCACGATATGGTGATGGAAGGTTTGATTGACAAGAAAACCGCGCTTAACCGAGTAACGCCAGATCAAATTGACCAAATGCTTCACCCGCACTTCTCGCAGGAAGGCGTTGAAGCGGCCAAGAAGGAAGGGCGTTTCTTCGCAAAAGGCGTGAATGCATCTCCTGGCGCTGCTGTTGGGCGAATCTATTTCGATGCCGACACAGTCGAGAAAAAGCACAACGAGGAAAATCAAGACGTGATCATGGTGCGCCCCTTCACCAAGCCTGACGATGTGCACGGTATGCTGGCTGCCAAAGGCATTCTGACGAGTGAGGGCGGCGCTACCTCCCACGCCGCGGTGGTTGCCCGCCAATTCGGAGTGCCCTGTGTTGTCGGCGCTTCAGATATCAGCATAGACATGCCCAACCGCCGGATGACCCATAACGGGGTCACAGTCAATGAAGGCGAATGGATTTCTCTTGACGGCACGACTGGTGAGGTTTTCATCGGTCAGCTGGCCACAAGCACACCTGATCTTTCTGAACAGAAAGAATTGATGACCCTGCTCGATTGGGCCGATGAGGTTGCGCGGCTTCAGGTATGGGCTAACGCGGACTATCCGCAGGATGCCATACGCTCCCGGCAATATGGTGCCAAAGGTATTGGCCTTTGCCGTACTGAGCATATGTTCTTTGATGTTGAACGGTTGCCCGATGTCCAGCGTATGATTATGAATGCGGAAGATACACAACGCATGATTAACAGCATTGACCATCTCGAAGCCGCGTTGGCATCCGGACGGTTGGAAGGCAGAGGACTGACTGAAGAAGATAAAGTGTCCCTCCAGGCAGAGATCGACGCTGAACGAGCCCGCTTAGAGGAATCACCCAAAGCACAGGCCTATTTTGGGGCGCTGAAAAAGATCCTGCCTCTGCAGCGTGGTGACTTCTACGGTCTCTTCGAAGCTATGACCGGTTTGCCGGTTATTATTCGACTGATCGACCCGCCCTTGCACGAGTTCCTGCCCTCTCTGGAAGACCTTCTGACCGAAGTTGCCACGTTGAAAGCCAAAGGCATCACCGAAGGACTGGCAGAAAAACAGCAGATGCTGGAAGTTGTCCAGGGTCTGCACGAGAGCAACCCCATGATGGGGCTGCGCGGTATCCGCCTGGGTATTGTCTACCCTGACATCATGAAGATGCAGGTCAGAGCAATCTTCGAAGCCGCCTGTGATGCCAAGTTGAATGGCTTCGATCCGCATCCTGAGATCATGATCCCTCTGACCGGACATGTGAATGAGCTTAAGGCTGTTCAGCCCACCCTGATCCAGATTGCCAAAGACGTTATGGCTGAAAAAGGCGTGCAGGTTGAATATAAGTTTGGCACCATGATTGAAATCCCCCGCGCCTGTATGACCGCAGGGGAAATCGCTGCCGATGCCGAATTTTTCTCATTCGGTACCAACGACCTGACTCAGATGGGCTTTGGATACAGCCGGGATGATGCTGAACGCAGTTTCCTGGGTGTGTATGTTGACAAAGGCATCTTGAAGAGGAATCCCTTCCAGCAGTTGGATCGTGATGGCATCGGACGACTGATGCAGATCGCCGTGCGTGAAGGACGCCAGGTTCGCCCTGATCTTGAGATCGGTATTTGTGGTGAGCATGGTGGTGACCCCAGCTCGATCGAGTTCTGCCATATGATTGGCAACAACTATGTCAGCTGTTCCCCCTTCCGCGTGCCGCTGGCGCGTCTGGCTGCAGCTCAAGCCGCTCTGAAACACGGTTAGAGTTTTGAAAGCATTCGAAACCAAAACGGCTCCTGCTAAGGAGCCGTTTTTTGTGTCATAGGTTCACGACCATAAAGGAACGTTGAGGTATCAATTCAGCAGCAAAACTGATGTGGAAAGATAGTTTCAGATAATAGCTATCTAATTGCCATAGATCAATGAGTATATGTGATAGATCTCAACGATTCTGCGCAGGTAGGTGCGTGTTTCGAGATAGCGCACGGAATTCAGAAACAAATCCGGGTCATCACTGGTGAGCTCTTTCCAGCGCAAGGTGTTGCCCGGCCCACCATTATAAGCAGCCAGCGCGTAGTACAGGTCGCCGTCAAAGACGAACAACTGCCTGGCGAGATAGTTCGTTCCCAACTCGAGATTATAGTAGGGCACGCCCAGATCAGATGGCTTGTAGTTTGGGGGGAAGCCAGTTTCGTTAGCAATCTGCTCTGCGGTGGCTGGCATCAACTGCATCAAACCGCTGGCGCCGGCAGAGGAAAAGGCGTGCGCGCCAAAACGACTCTCCTGGTAGATCAAGCTGAAAATGAGCAGTTCTGTTATTCCGAACCTGGCGGAGACCTGTTGGATCCAGGGCAGATAGTAAGTCCCATATTGTACGTGGGCGAAATAAGGCGGGAAATTGGCTGAAAGGGGTACATCCCCATAGCCCGCCAATTTTGAAATAGAGCGGCTGGCTTCGATGGCGGATTGGTAATAGCCAAGGTCGAAGAACAGGCCAATCAAGCGAAAACTGTTAAGCGCATCATCGAGATATGTCAGGCGCAGAGATTCAAATTCCTGAAAAGCCAGATTATAGAGCCCGAGCCTGTGAAATTCCAGCCCGCGGGCATAGCGCCCATCCTGGGCGATTTCTGAACTGTAATCTACGTTTATCTCCGCTGGCAGACTGAAGGCTGTCTTGAGCCAATCGGCGGCGTCCTCACGCTCACCTTTCAGGTCTACCTGCAAATTTCCGGTTGGGGCTTCAGGGAAAAGTGGTTGATCATTCAACAATTCTGAGGAACGAATACCGTAGTAACCAAACGGATCCCGCTCCAGAGCAGACTGCCAGTAGGTTTGAGCCGCTGATCGGTCTCCTCGCGCCCGACTCACTTTGCCAAGCCAAAAGTACGAACCAGACTCTTCCAGCGTTCCCGGGTTGGCGATCAGGAGGGCGCGATTAAAGTTGTCAGCTGCCTTATCGTACTCACCTAACTCGAAGTAAAGCGAGCCTCCGAAAAAGAGACCGTTAAAGGCTTCGGTTGAGGCAGGAAATTCCAGCGCGATTCGGGTCCACGAGTCGGCCGCTTCTTTAATCTGTCCGTCCAAAAAATAGTAGTTACCCGCCATTTGAAGCAGCTGAGGTGCATCTGGCTGCGCGTTGGGGGCCGACACGTATGCAAGGGTCGTCTCAAGTGCCAGCTTTAAGGAGCCCATGTAGGTATTTTGTGTGTAGATAATGTCTTCGATGGCATCGAAGCGGTATTGGCTCTGCGGATAGCTGTCTATCAATTCACTCCAGAGCTGGATGGCTTCCTTATCTTCAGCGGTTCCCCCGGCAGCGTTGGCCGCCAGCCTCTCCGGCGATGAAAATCCTGCTCTTACCAACCCTTCGGCGCGTACACTCAAAGCCTTGTAGTAAAGCGCTTCATCTTTTGCAAACCCCTGGCCAGCCAGATAGCGATCGAAGGCTTCGATAGCCAGAAGGTATTGATTGATATTGTAGTTGATGATGCCGCGCTGCAGATCATCCACGTTTTGACCAGCATCCAGAAGCATCACCAGGGCTGTGTACGCGTCATAGCTGAAGGGGTAATTTGTGACGGAATCCTGTAAATAAGTATAGGCTTCCTCATTGTTGCTCTGGGCGATCAGAATGCGGGCGATCAGCAGGTTCATCTGCGCCCTGGTGTAATCACTGTCGGTGTTGTACAAAATCTCTTTGTAGATTCCCAAAGCCAGGTCAGCCTGCCCCAGGCTGGCATAACTGGCTGCAACCTTTACAGCGGCGGCTGTGTTGCTACCCAATTGAGGCGCAAGATAGGCTTTGCGATAGGCTTGCAGGGCGTCTTCTGTGTCGCTGGAAGCCGCCAGCAAATTACCGATGCGCAAGTTCACCTCCGCTTCGATCATCCCCGGTCGCTCCAGTGTATAGGCCTGGTAGTAATCGAGGGCATCCTGGGCGAGTTCCTGCTCGAGGCTGATTTGCGCCAGAACGAAATTTGCCCGTTTTGCAGGCAGGCTTTCAGGAAAACGGTCTTGCAGCTCAAGAAGAATGCGTTTTGCCTGAAACTGGTCGTTTTGCTTGTAGTAGGTCAAACCCTGACCGTACAACGCCGCAGCCTGGATCTCGAGCGAAGCGCCTGTGGTGTTGGCGCCGTAAAGTTGCAGCGCCTGGTCGTAGTCACCAAAAGATAACACCCGATCGGCTTCGGCCAAGGTAATTTCCGACGCGGGCGTATCCTCTATCCGGAGAGCCGCTGTTGGTGAGGCAGGTTCGGAAGCGGTCGGCAGGCTGGTTGAGGTCGGCAATGACGGAGGCGGAGTGGCAGTTTCGTCACAGCTACTGAGGACGAAAACCAAGATCAATCCGAGCAATAAAAGCCGTTTCGACAGAGGCGCGTTCATGGTTGACTTATAACGGAAACAATCCCGGTTGTCAAATCAAATTGCAGGCTCTTTAACTTTCGTTTTTGGTGATGGATTGAGCGATAAGCGTCAGGATGGTGATTGTTCAGATCCATTCCCCGGTTGAAAAATTATCCTGATACTTGTCTGGTCAACTGCTGGGCAGCCGCTACTCGGTCATGTGATGATAACAAAAAAATCCGGACTAAGTCCGGATTTGGTTGGGACAGGTGCAGTTTAGTGATGTTGGAATTCGGCTGGATAATTCTTTTCAAGTTCCTGAGCTTCTTCCTTGGTACGCGCGACCGTGCCATCAGGATGGTTGGGGGGCGAGTATATTGTATAAATCGACAGGCGTTCTGTCGAAGAGGTGTTGATGATATTGTGAACGGTTCCGGCAGGGATGACTACCACATCACCGTCCGCGACCTTGATCTCCTTGCCGTCTGCGATGACCGTGCCTTCACCTGCTTCAAACCTGAAAAATTGATCGACGTGATCGTGCACTTCTTCGCCAATATCCTCTCTGGGTTCAAGTGACATTAGGACTAATTGCAGGTGACCACTATAAAGAACTCGTCTGAAGTCAGAATTTTCGATTGAATCTTTTTCGATGTTTGTGCTATAGGGGTGCATGACTTTCTCTCTTTCTCTTGTCGTTTAAACGATTATTACACAAATATATTTGAATTCTATTTGATGAATCATGTCAATCTTCGGAGCTCCGATGGCAGATCTACCCACACGAAAATAAATAAAAATCGAAGTCAATATGCCAAACCTTTTGGGATGGCATATTGACTCGCCAAGATAAAAACAGAATTATTAAGGTGCCGGAGGTTGACTAAACTCCTCGAGGTCCTCGAGGTAAGTAATAACCGTAGCCCGGATTGCCTCAAAAGTGTCCTGAAACACCCGCAGTTTCTGCTCATCCGTGCCTTCGAAGAGGGCTGGATCGGCAAAGCCAAGGTGAGCGATAGGTCCTTTCTTCAACCAAACCGGACAGGCTTCTCTGGCGCTGTCGCAGAGAGTGATCACCATGTCAAAATCCTGTCCTTCGAATTCACTGACGGGCTTGGAGTGACCTTGATATCCAATTCCAAATTCATCGATGACCTGAAGAGCCAGGGGATGGATGATGCCGCTGGGCGCGCTTCCGGCGCTGAAAGCTATCCACTCGTTGGGGAGGTAATGATTGACGATCGCTTGCGCCATCTGGCTGCGGGCAGAATTTGCTCTGCACAAAAATAAAACCCTCCTGCGGTGGTCTTCTCTATTATCACTATCCTCCTCTGTCAGAGACAGCAGGGCCGGGGTTTCGTCCCATAAAACTTCGTCTTCAAACTCTCCGCTTTCCATGGCTTCCAGGAGCTCACGCGCGCGGGCTTCATTTTCTGGAGAAACCATTACGCCGACCTGGCCCAAATCTCCCACCGTCAGACCGTAGATCTGTCCGAGCGCGTTGACATCCAGAAACGCGGGTATGCCCTGGGCTTCCAGAAAGCCTTTGATCGATTCCGCGTCCAGCTTGCCGTGTGCCTTGTAAATTGTTACGTACTCCATATTACGGCCGGGTGTCATTCGTACATCCAATCTTCTGTGCAGCGTTTCCATTCAACCAATTCTTCTGGCATAAACCAGAGAGCGATCTCCGTCCGGGCAGTTTCAACTGAATCAGATGCATGGATGAGATTAAAGCGTGCCTGCAGGGCGAAATCGTGTCGAATGGTGCCGGGGTCGGCTTCAGTTCCGCGTGTTTTGCCAACTGTCTGGCGTATCGCTGCGATCGCATCCGGACCCTCCCAAACCATAGCCATGACCGGGGCTGAAAGGATGAACTCGATTAAAGCATCGTAAAAGACTTTCCCCTCGTGCACCGCGTAATGCTTTTTTGCCAACTCGGGGCTAACTTTCATGAACTTGCATGCTACCAGGCGCAGTCCGCGGTTTTCAAACCGGGTGATAATTTCTCCGATGAGACCACGCTGAACGCCATCCGGTTTCACCAGGACTAAAGATCTTTCCATTCATCCTCCAATTTTTGTTTGATTGTTTTCTTGCCAAATTTTCTGCGACAATTCCTCATAAACATCCCAGAGCGGCAGGAATTTCTCTTTCAGGATCAAGTGAGGGCGCAGGGCCCGCAGGGATGCTTCGACCTGAAGGGAGGTAGTGGCTGTTTTTCGAATCAGGTCGGCAGCAGCGCTATATTGCTCCTCCTGCAGAAGGGCATCAAAAACCTGCGCCTTATCGACCGGCGTTGAAGAGGGAGCAGTGGGTTCTGGCTGCCAGGTTGTGGTTTGTAAAACGACCGGTTCCGGTCCAGGATCTTCGACTGGCGGGAGATGTCTTTCGCCTATGGCTACCGATTCCTGGGCTGGCTGCGCCGCAAATTCGGTCAGCCATTCCGGAATTTCATCAGTCCTGGCTGAATTTACTTCCGGGAGCCTATCTGAAGGGGCTCCGTCAAAATCAATTTCTGCTGAAGGCACTCTGACAGGTTGGGTCTCATCAGCATTGCTGGGAGTTTCGCTCATCATCAATCACCCAAATAGTCGCGCAGTTTGCGTCGCACAGAGGGGTGGCGCAGGCGAGTTAACGCCTGAGCTTCTATCTGACGCACTCGTTCACGGGTGACACCCATTTTACGACCGACTTCTTCCAGGGTGTAGGCCTGACCATCGAGGAGACCATAGCGCAGCTGCAGGATGCGTACTTCTCTGGGAGGTAGGCCATCCAAAACTTCGACAAGATGCTGCTTGAGCAAATTATAGGTTGCCGTATCGTCGGGAGCGGGGGCTTCATCATCTTCGATGAAATCACCCAGGACAGAATCTTCTTCGTCGTCGGTAGGGGTCTCGAGCGAGAGAGGACGGCGCGCAACCTGGATCATGTTTTCGACCTTTTTCGGTGGAACTTCAAGCGTTTCAGCCAGCTCTTCCACTGAGGGATCGCGCCCAAGTTTTTGGGTTAGCTGATGCTGGACACGCAACAATTTGTTAATTTGATCGCCCATGTGAACAGGCACCCGGATGGTTCGTCCCTGGTCAGCAATAGCTCGCGTAACAGCCTGGCGAATCCACCAGGTCGCGTAGGTGCTGAATTTGTGGCCGCGCTGGTATTCAAATTTTTTGGTGGCGCGGATAAGTCCGATGTTGCCTTCCTGGATCAGGTCCAGAAAGGGGACACCGCGCCCCATGTATTTTTTGGCAACGCTGATGACGAGGCGTGAGTTGGCTGTGATTAAGTGATCGCGTGCTTCCGCGCCATCTTTGATAAGTTCATACAATTCCTCTCGTCGGGCTGCGCCGATGTTGCCTTTGGCCAACTCGGCTCGTGCCTCCCGACCAGCCTCGATCCGCTTTGCCAGAACAACTTCTGCTTCGATATCTTTCAGCAGAGGAACCCGGCTGACTTCCTTCAGATAGAGACCGATGGTGTCATCCGTGTCGATATTTGCCAGATCATCGGTTACGAGAGTCTCTTCTTCGACCAATGCTTCGGTCAGTTCTTCCTCATCCGGGTCGTCCTTTCCGGGAGCTTCCTCAGATACGGTTATTCCGGCAGTTTCAAGCGCGTGGTAAGCCTCTTCGAGTTGCTCAGGGTATTCTTCAGCTTCGGGGAAGAAACGCAAAATGTCATCGTCGGTGACGTAGGTCTTCTTCTTCCCATATTCGAGGAGTCTTGTAATCGCTGTATTGGGATCATCTTCGGTGGGAACTGTATTTTTGATAATTTTTGCCATATATTGTTAAACCTTCCCTTGAAATTTTGTTGCACTTCAATAGAGTACGATATTTTCACTCGGAATTCAAGTAAAGGAGGCTTTTTTAATAAGTTTCTATTGTTGCGCGTAGTCAATGCCTCTAAATTGTGGCTCGGTCGAGTCGAGCAGAGTTGCTGGTGGTCGAAAATAACTCTTTCAAATCAGCCAATGTTTTGATCAATTATTACCTTTCATGTAAGTTTGTCGATTTGGCGAGAGATCATCCGTCTGTGCGGCGCGTTGATTAAGCGCGGACGAAAGGGTCGTAAATAGCTTTTAATTATCCCATGTTGGGAAGATCTCAGGTTCAACTTTGGCGGACTTAGGCTATCCAGACAACTCACAGGCGCTCAAAGATATAAAAGTTACAGGGTCAGATCCGTAGAAAGGACGGTTTTCAACTCCTCCATTTACCTCTATAATTGACCTGTCAACCATTTCGACGAGAGGAAGAAAGATATTGTTCTTCAAGAAGACTGCTAACATCTGGGTTCCGATTCTGGTCATCGTAGCGATGATTGCTCTCACCATGCTTAACCTTGACCTGGACCAGAAGACGGAACTTGAAGACCAGTTCGCCATTCGCTGGAACGCCGCCCGTTCGTGGATGATGGAAGGTTGGTCGCCTTACAGCCAAGAAACTTACCAGAGCGCGCTGGATTTGCTTGAAAGCAACAACAGCTTGCCAAACCCCCGCGAAAAAGGGCATTTCCTGGACCCAGCCTGGTTTGTCTACCTGTTCATCCCAATCAGTTTTCTGCCCTACCCGATCGCGAAAGCCATCTGGATGATGTTGATCCAATTGAGTCTCCTGGCATCTTTTTATGTAGCAATTAAACTATCTGGCATCAAGCTAAATGGACTCGAAATTCTTCTGACATGCCTGCTGGGGGCACTTTTCTACCCCCTGGTTCGAGCCAATATGACTGCCAGCATGCTGCCAATTTTCATCTTTCTCACACTGCTGGCGATTCGGCTGGCGCTGCAAGGGCGGGGCAACCAGGCTGGTTTATTACTGCTCTTCGCGATCTGGATCAACCCTGTGGCCATCTTCGCTGTGCTCCTTCTTGTAATCTATCTGGGGTCAGGTCGTGACAATTCTTTAGCGCGGATCCTGCTGATCGGCTTTGGATTTCTCATGATCACGACCCTGATCCTCTTCCCCGGTTGGCTGCAGCAGTGGTTTACCAACCTGCTGCGTCTTGACCCCGGGTTGAGTTGGCTGAATACACCCTTGATGGGTGTGGCGCGAGCATTTCCAGGCGCATACGGTCAAATCGCTGTCGGGCTGCACCTGGCGGCCTTTATCATGCTGCTGGTGGAGTGGTATGGATTGGGGCAGAGAAGTGAACGCGCAGTGCAGTGGAAGTTAATGCTGACGCTGACCGTCAGCTATTTCTTCAATTTGTATTCAGAAGGCGCGGTTTTATTGATGTTAATGCCGGCATTTTTCATGGTTTTCAAATATTTACAGGAAAAATGGCCGGTTTCTGGTAAAATCCTCTACTGGATCAGTTTTATCGTTATCGGATTCTTTTCCTGGCAATTGGTCTCTGATCCCTTATACGGTTTTCCAAAAGAGCATACTTCGATCCTCCTGTTGGTACCACTTTTCGTTTTCCTGGGTTTACAGTGGTTCCGATGGTGGGCTGTTGCAAGTCCAAAAGCTCTCATTGACTTAAAGAAATAATGTAAACGAGGAGAAATATGGCAAAAAAGAGAATTGGCATACTAACTGGCGGCGGAGACGTGCCCGGTTTGAGCATTGCGATCAAGTCGGTGGTTACAAACAGTGTCGACCACGACTATGAGATTATTGGAATTCGACGAGGCTGGTATGGCCTGCTTGGATATGATCTGGATGATCAGGCGACCCATGATCTCTATATCCGTCACCTGGATCCTTTATCTGTCCGCAGGGTAGATCGTGCTGGTGGTACTTTTCTGCACACATCACGGACAAATCCTGCCAAAGTGCGGCCAGAAGATGCCCCTGAATTCCTGCGAAATAGTAATTATGGTTCGGTAATCGACCCCGAAAGCGGTAGCAAGGACTACACCGATTACATCCTCAAAGTAATCGAGAAACTCAATCTTGACTCACTGATCACCATTGGCGGCGATGACACGCTGAGTTTTTCAGCCAGACTGCATCACGAGGGTGTTCCGCTGGTGGCGATTCCAAAAACCATGGATAACGACGTGCTTGGAACGGATTATTGCATTGGTTTCTCGACCGCAATCACTCGGGGAGTAAACCACATCACCTATTTCCGCTCCAGCGTTGGCTCTCACGAGCGTATTGGTGTGGTTGAACTCTTCGGGCGCAATTCGGGCGAAACCGCCCTGATAACCGGCTACCTGTCGCATGTTGACCGCACCATCATTTGCGAGGTGCCTTTTGACGTGGAAAAACTGATCCACATGCTGGTCGCTGATAAGAAAGCCAACCCCGCGCATTACGCCATCGTGGTTATTTCTGAAGGCGCGGTGCCAATCGGCGGACGTGTGATGCAAACCGGCACGCCGGATGCCTACGGACATCGAAAGCTGGGCGGTATAGGTGAAATGTTATCTGACCGAATCAAGGCGGTTTCAGGCGTCAATACCATGTATCAGAGGCTTGGCTACCTGGTTCGCAGCGGTCCGGCAGACATTTTGGACCGTATGGTCTCGATGAATTACGGATTGTTAGCCTTTCAATTGACCTGTAAGAATGACTTTGGCAAGCTGGTGGGCATTACAGACGGAAAATATTCAACCGTGCCAATCGACACAGTCATCAGCGGAAAACGCCACGTTGATATTGAGAAGTATTACGACGCGGAAAACTACTATCCAAAGGTCAGATCTGTTCTTGGTCTACCGATGTTTTTACACTAAAAGGAAATAGCCCGGCTGAGCTCCTCTGCCGGGCTGATGTAGATATGAGTGCAGATGGTCAAGTTGTTTCCCACGAGAGGTATTCTCTTATCCCACGGGTGTTAATTTTTCCGGTAGATGAGAAGGGCCATGTGCTGCTGCTAAAAGGCGCAAGTGATAAGAAGATCTGGGCTGACCTGTGGAACGGTCCGGGAGGTCACGTTGAGGCGGGGGAGAGCGTTCTTGAAGCAGCCCGGAGGGAGCTGTTGGAGGAGACGGGGCTCTCGGCCGGCAGGCTGACACATTGTGCCCAGATCACAGTGGATACGGGCAAAAGCCCGGGTATCATCTTCTTCGTCTTCAAGGCAAAAAAACTGAGCGGTGAGCTCCGCTCTTCGGTCGAAGGTGAGCTGGCCTGGTTTACGCAAAACCAGGCACTCAGACTGAATCTGGTGGAAGACCTTTTCACCCTGCTGCCGCTGGTGATGCGTCATCGCGTCAATGAAAGACCACTCTGGGGCCATTACTGCTATGACCAAAACGACCAGTTGGTCATGCGCTTTTCACGCTGAGCAGGTTTTTATCTGAAAAACAGGTTCGAGGACGATCAGTCGTTCAGTCTTTATTGACCCAGAAACTTAATCCGATTTTTCGAAAAACACCAGCAGGGTATCCCCGTAAGTTCTGGTATCAAACACCTTGAAGCCAGCCAAATCTAATTCTTCCCACTCCACAGGGTTGATCTGAACGATGATCTGCCCTGCGTCACTGAGCAGTGCCGGATTGGCTTCGATCAACCGCATAGCTTTTTGCCACATTTGTTTGTATTGCGGTGGGGCGACGTAGATCATATCAAAATCAAGTTTGCCTGGTTGGGACAGGTAGGCGAAGGCGTCCGCTCGGATGACTTCAGCCCTGTCTGTAAATCTGGTTTTCTCCAGGTTTTCACGGATGATGCGAACCGCCTGCTGACCTTTGTCCAGGAAGGTGACAAAACTGGCTCCACGACTGAGCGCTTCAATCCCAACCGCGCCTGTCCCCCCGAATAAGTCCAAAACCAAATTGTCTTCAATCTCGTTGCCCAGGATGTTGAAGAGCGCTTCTTTCACGATGTCGGTGATCGGTCGGGTGCTGTTTCCGGGCACAGTTTTCAGGCGCATGCCTTTGGCTGTGCCTGCAATTACGCGTAGAGTGCCCATTTCAGCTCTGCCGCTCCAGCTTTACGCGCATGTGTTCGATAGTCTTCGCCAGCCCTTCACGAATGCTCACAACCGGCTGCCAGTCCAGAATGGTTTTTGCCCGGGTGATATCTGGCTGGCGCCTTTCGGGGTCGTCTCCGAGCCGCTCTGAGGCATTGATGACCAAACCAGCAGGGTTGCCGCACAATTGGTTGATTGTGCGCGCAAATTCGTTGATCGAGATCTCATGGGGATTGCCGATGTTGACCGGCATGTGCTCATCCGAATCCATCAGACGACGGATGCCTTCGATCAGATCATCCACATAACAAAAACTGCGGGTTTGCTCACCTGTTCCATAGATTGTAAGAGGCTCTTTGCGCAAAGCCTGCTGGATGAAATTGGGAACGCTACGTCCATCGTCCAGTCTCATTCTGGGGCCGAAGGTGTTAAATATGCGTACGATACGCGTGTCCACGTCGTGAAAATTGTGATAAGCCATGGTGAGCGCTTCCGCGAATCGCTTGGCTTCGTCGTAAACCGAGCGCACGCCAACCGGGTCACAGTTGCCCCAATAATCCTCACTTTGGGGGTGTACCAGAGGGTCGCCATAAACTTCACTTGTTGAAGCAAGCAAGAATTTTGCAGCGTGCATTTTCGCCAAACCGAGACTGTTATGGGTCCCCAGGGCGCCGGCTTTCATAGTCTGAATAGGTAGATTCGGGTAGCCGAGGGGTGATAGTTTGCTTGGGCTGGCTGGGGAAGCTAGGTGGAGGACAAAATCCAGTGGGTCTTGCACAGAGATGAAGGTGGAAACATCTTGTTCCATCAGGGTGAAATTTGAGTTGTTTGCCAGGTGTGCAAGGTTTTCCCGGTTGCCAGTGATGAAGTTATCCAGGCCGATAACCTGGTGGCCTTCGTTGATCAACCTGTCAGTCAGGTGAGAACCCAGAAAGCCGGCTGCGCCGGTAATTAAAATCCGCATATTTTTCCTTTGGCCGCATTTTTGAGGGGCACTTTCGAGTATAATCAAGCGACCCGTGATTGGGAGAATTATAGCATGTCTGATTCGTCGAACGAGCCTAAAATCCAACTTGAATCGCTTAAACGTATTGAAGCGATTTTATTTGCCGCGCCCGGACTTACCAGTGTGGACCAGCTCGCGCAGACGACCGGATTGAAGACCAGAGAGGTTGAAAGCGCTCTGGGCGCCTTGAAGACCCACTATTTGGACATGCATGGCATACGGATTCAGGAGGTCAAAGGGCAGTACCAGCTGGTTACTGCTCCGGAGTACGCTTCTGACATCGAGGTTTTTCTGGGTCTGGAAGTAACTTCGCGGTTAACCCAGGCCTCATTAGAGGCACTGGCGATTGTGGCTTACAAGCAGCCGACCACACGGCCGGAAATTGACAGCATTCGCGGGGTCAACAGCGATGGCGTCCTCAAAAGCCTTTTGTCGAAGGGTCTGATCGAGGAATTAGGGCGATCTGACGCCCCCGGACGCCCCATTCTCTACGGAGTGACACCAGATTTCCTTCAGCATTTCGGGCTGGAAGCTCTGGATCAATTACCTGATATTGACTTTGAGGCCTTATTCAGCACGCCCGAGCATGCTGAGGCCGATGAGAGAAAGTTGTTGAAAGACTGATGGCAGCAGAGAGAGTTCAAAAAATATTGGCGGCGGCCGGCTACGGTTCCCGTCGGGCCAGTGAAAAAATGATTGAGGAAGGCCGGGTCAAGGTCAACGGAAAAATCGCCCAACTGGGTGATAAAGCTGACGCGAGCAGAGACTCCATTACAGTGGATGGGAAACTAATCCGAAAGCAGATTGAAAAGATCTATATTGCCTTGAATAAACCCAAAGGCTACCTATCCGGTGTCGATTTAAACCATCCCCGCCGGACGGTTCATGATCTGATTGGCATCTCCGAACCGCTTTTCGCGGTTGGCAGGCTGGACCTGGAGAGTGAAGGCTTGATGTTGATGACCAACGATGGCAAAATGGCCAACCGCCTCATTCATCCCAGCTACGAGCATGAGAAGGAATATGAAGTCTTTGTTATCACCCAACCAGATCAGGAGCAGCTTGCCATCTGGCGCAGAGGGGTTGTGATGGAAGATGGCTATCGGACCCTGCCAGCCAAAGTGGAGGTCATTAATAACGCTAATAACGGCAGCTGGCTGCGGATTATCCTCAAAGAGGGAAAAAAACGCCAAATTCGCGAGGTTGGGTCCAGGATCGGACTCCCGGTCGGAAAAATTAAACGCGTTCGGATTGGCCCGTTGAAGCTGGGCAAACTGCGGACCGGGGAATGGCGCTATCTGACTGATGCCGAAGTCGAAAGACTGCTTGAATACACCAAAACTAAAAAGAATAAACCAAGTTCTAAGGCTGCTTAACCAGATGACCATAGCGGGCAAGGGAAATTTTTGACCTGAAAAAGCGCCGTAACGGAGAAGTCGCCCTGCATTTTCTTCTGGCTTACCAGGTTCAGGCTAAGTGAGCGTGAATTTAGCGATTACACACAAAACTCCTGGTACTCCAGGAGTTTTGTGTGTAAAGTATTAAAGATTACTTGAGTTTACCGGCTGTCAGAGCCTGGGTGATTTTTTCAGCCTCTTCCGGGCTGATTGGTTGCACACACTGTTCGCGGTCCATCTTGCGGATGAATCGCTTGAGCTCGGTGATTGAGACCACCGGGAAGGGCGCTTCTTTCACTTCCCCAATAACCGTGTTTTTCAATAAAATCACCAACACCGGCTGGACCTGCGGGCGTTGGTCAACAGGAATATCCTGCTGTTCGAATTGTTTTTGGAGTTGAGCCATGGCGTCGGCGACTTCTCTTTCGGGCTCTACGGGTGTTTCCTGCCCCATAAAGCGTTTGAACGCGCCGGTGCCGGTGTGCTTCCACTTTCCGTCAAGATAGCTGATTGTGCCGCCACTTGTCACCAAAACCGGCAGCCAGAGCCGGCAAGGGCCCAGCAGCAGCATTGGTACCGGGCTGGAATAGACAAGGTAGGTGTAATCACTGCGCAGCTTCGAGAACGATTCGCCTAAAATTTCATCATAGCGCGGCGTTTGTCCGTAGCGCGCCATGAAAAAGATGCTGGCCCGGGTGAGGATAAACCCGATTAACAGTGCGATCCAGGAATAGATGGTCCGCTGTATGTTAGCTTGCCCTGGCCAGGCCAGGTAAGCACCCAGACCCAACACGGCCAGGCTGCTGATAAACAGCGCCATGCTGATTTTCTTATTTCGGTCAATTAATTTTTGGTTAATGATCAGTTTCATAAAAATTTCTCCTCAGGGATAATCGAATTCTTTAGTTTTTCAAGCAGGTCAGATTCTACCCCAATAACCGCTTGTTCAATGGCACTGACAATCGCTTTCGCGTCCGATCGTCCATGACCGACGAAAACCAGCCCGTTCAGCCCCAGCAATGGAGCAGAGCCGGTCTCTGAAGGGTCGAGCAATCTGCGCACTTTGTCGAAAGCCGGTTTGGCCAGGGCAGCGCCAATCCTGGTACGGGTGCTGGACATCAGTTCATTTTTTAAGGTCTTCAAGAGCAGTCTGCTGACGGCTTCAGCCGATTTGAGCAGCACATTTCCGGTGAAACCGTCTGTGATTGCCACGTCTACCTTTCCGCCGAAAAGCTCTTTTCCTTCGATATTGCCGACAAAATTGGGTATGGCTGCCCGCATCAATGGCCCGGCTTGTTTGGTCAATTCGTTGCCTTTGCCCTCTTCTTCTCCATTTGAGAGCAAGCCCACGCTGGGTTCAGCAACGTTCATCATTAAGTGTGAGTAAACGCTGGCCATCTGACCGAACTGAACTAAAAACTCCGGCCTCACTTCAGCGTTGGCACCGATGTCCGCAACGACACATCTGCCGCCTTCTACCGGGAAAATTGCCACCAGGCAGGGTCGGTCAGCGCCAGGGATCATGCCGAAAGTTTTCATTCCGAAATACATCGCCATCCCCGTATTACCCGCGGTCACAAAAGCCTGGGCCTTGCCTTGCTTGACCAGGCTCATTCCCACTGCCATGGTGTTTTCTTTTTTAGCGCGTGCCTCGCGGATATGGTCTTCCATGTCTAAAGACTGAGGCGCGTGAAAGATGCTGATCTGGCTCTTATCGCCGGTTAACTTTTCAAGACCCTCTGTCAGCGTGGTCTCATCTCCCACAAGGATCACCTGGACATTAAACTTGCTCGCAGCCAAAACCGCGCCTTCCAACTCAGGCCAGGGGCGCTGATCACTGCCCATCGCGTCGAGAACAATTGTTGCTTTCATGTCTTCCCATCCCGTCTTTGCTTGACAAAGACCATAGAATCGTTATAATTTACTCTCACGTTTGCGCTGGTGCTGGAATTGGCAGACAGGCGTGGTTGAGGGCCACGTGCCGAAAGGCGTGAGGGTTCAACTCCCTCTCAGCGCACTCAAAAAGGCAACAGATGTTGCCTTTTTTCTTTAAGGAAATGCCCTTCGCAGCCAGGTCAGAGGGTTGACCGGCGTGCCGTGAATATCCACTTCAAAGTGCAGGTGAGGTCCGGTGGAACGGCCAGTAGAGCCGATAATGCCTATCAGCTGCCCGGGTTCCACCACATCACCTTCTTCTATCGTAAAACTCGACAGGTGCATGTAAATCGTATAAACACCCAATCCGTGGTCGATGACAATGGCGTTGCCTCGGACCACCAGGTCTGGCAAGACCGCGACCACGGTGCCTTTTGCGGGAGCATAGACGTCAACTCCTTTGCAATAGCCCAAGTCCAGGCCGGTGTGATAAAACAGCCCCGGATTGTCATTATAGGTGCGGCGACTGCCAAAACTGGATATGACGCAATCAGCATCCTGTGCCGGAGAATACCATAATCCACTCCATTGCTGCACTGGCGTAACTGGCGCCAGGATTTCCTTAAACATTTCGTTTTCGAGCCGTTCTTCCTCGGTCCCAATGCTGGCAGGGTCGACTTCGAGCGGCTTGTCCGTCGCAAAGTTGCCGGAACTGATCATCACATACTGGTCAAAGCGGTAAGTATCACCGTTATTATTTAAAAATTCCATTCTCAGCGGATAGACACCGACATCCGTGAGGGCATGGATACCGCCGTAAGCCACTTGTACGCCAGCACCCATATCAACAAAGACTGGTTCAACGTTTGCCAGGCTGGCTTTCACGCTGACTGGCTGGCTACTGCTGACTTTGAGCAGAAAAGTGTCTCCCTGGTAAAGGGGCAAGTTATCGATGACGATTTCGTCCACCCCCGGGATTGCCAAATTGCTGAGGGATTCAACCTCCGATGGCTTGAAGTAGGTGTCCATGGGTAAAGCACGGTTCGGGTTGTCGAGCCGGTTTAAATCTGCCAAAGACCAGGCATTGTGGCCGCTCAGGAGCGCACTCTCAAGGAAAGATTGTCCTCGTTTTAAGGAAGCCATGGTGGTCATCGGTGGTGCATTTTCAATAAGAGTCATGACGATTTCACGACCGATAAAAAGTTCAGACGGGCTGGTCAGGTTATTGGCTCTGATCAGGTCAGCTGGATCGGCCTGGCTGCGCCGGCTCAAACTGGTCAGGCTGGATCCGAGCGGCACATATTCTGTGGTCAAAATTCCCTGCATACCTGCCAGGGTCGGAATTTTCAAGCGATCTCCCGGTCTTAACATGCTGGTTTCGGTGAGACCGTTTATACTCAGCAAATCGTCTAATGTGCTATCGAAGCGCAGGGCGATCCACGAAAGTGTATCTCCAGAAACCACCACGTATTCCGGGTAAGTGACCGCCTGGGCGCTGACGCGTGCATGCGGTTGAATTGAAATTACCAGGAGCGCTGCCAGAGCCAAGATGAAAAATCGGGGCAGTAATAAGGTCGTGGAGTTGGTATAATGTCTCATATCAATCGATAAGTTTACCATGTTTGAAAGGGAGTTTTACTCATGCGAATTACAACCTGGAACGTTAATGGGATCAGAGCAATTGTAAAAAAGGACGGTTTTGATTGGCTCGACCAGATCAATCCCGATGTGCTGGGCCTGCAGGAGATCAAGGCCACGCCCGAACAGGTACCCGAACTGATCCTCGAACATCCAGAATATCGGAGTTTTTGGAACTCGGCTGACCGTCTGGGCTACAGTGGCACCGCCGTCCTCTATAAGAAAGATCCGTTATCGATCCAGACGGGTTTGGACATGGAAGAATTTGATAACGAAGGACGCACAATTCGCATCGAATACCCGGATTTCTTTCTCTATAACATCTATTTCCCCAACGGTGGACAGGGAAATAAACGGGTGCCCTTCAAGCTTGGCTTTTATGCGCGCTTGCTGGAGTTGTGTGACCAACATCACGCCAATGGGGAAAAGGTTATCCTTACCGGCGATTTCAATACGGCTCACCGAGAAATCGATCTGGCAAACCCCAAATCGAACCAGAAAAGAACCGGCTTCTTGCCTGAGGAGCGTGCATGGATCGATAAATACCTGGAAAACAATTTTGTTGATGCCTATCGCGCCCTTTATCCTGATACTGTCGCCTATACCTGGTGGGACTACCGCACCAACGCTCGCCCACGCAATGTCGGCTGGCGTCTGGATTACTTTTTGGTCAGTTCTGAGTTGATGCCGCGGGTGGAAGATGTTGAGATCCACGACGAAATTATGGGCTCGGACCACTGCCCGGTTAGCCTGGTCTTGAAGAATTAAAACCAGTTCAACCAGTTAATTAGCGCGCCAGGATTTTATCACTCGCCAAATTATCGACAGCACCGATGAAAGAAAAAGCCGGGTTGCATCTCTCAACCCGGCTTAAAGGGTGGGTTTTATCTCACCCTCCCAATTCGGTCTCCCTTACAATTTTGGCCAGTCGTCGCCGACGTAGCAGCACAAGACCAGATCCTTGGCAGCCTTCAACTCGTCAGCACGCCTGATGGGCGTGTTGTGGGGAGCGTCATGCAAAAGATCGGGATTGGTGCGGGCTTCTGCGGCGATTTTGAGCATGGCGTCCACGAAACGATCCAGCGTTTCTCTGGTTTCGGTTTCCGTCGGCTCGATCATCAGGGCTTCCTTGACAATCAAGGGGAAGTAATTTGTGGGTGGGTGGAAGTCGTAGTCCATCAAGCGCTTGGCAATATCCAGGGCGTGAATATCCGGCACGTCCTTCCAATAGCCCTCAAGAACAAATTCGTGCATGCAGGGGCGGTCATAGGGCAGGGTGTAAGTGCCTTTCAGTTTCTCCTGCATGTAGTTGGCATTCAGGACCGCTTTTTCAGCCACATCACGCAGCCCTTCCTGCCCCAGCATGGCAATATAGGTAAAGGCACGAACGTGCATACCAAAATGGCCATTGAACGACTTTATCCGTCCGATGCTGTGCTGGGGATGAATAAAACCATAGAGCGGGGCGTTTTCTTCGTCGCCTTCCTCAACGATGCCAACAACTGGATCTGGCAAATAATCGACCAGATGCTGCGCGACCGCGACCGGACCGGAGCCTGGGCCACCGCCGCCATGTGGGGTTGAAAAGGTTTTGTGAAGGTTGAAATGCAGAATGTCGATGCCGACGTCCCCAGGGCGGAAGATGCCCAGCAGGGCGTTCATGTTGGCGCCGTCACCATAAACCAGACCGCCAGCTTCGTGCACTATCTTGACCACTTCACAGACATTCTCGTCAAACAATCCCAGGGTGTTGGGGTTGGTGAACATCAGACCAGCCAGGCGTTCGTCACAGAGATCTTTGAGCGCTTCGATGTCAACATTGCCGCGTTCATCTGAGGGCAGCGGTACGACGTCGAATCCGAGCATAGCCGAGGAGGCAGGGTTGGTACCGTGGGCAGAATCGGGGATGAGCATGCGTGTGCGCTGGTGGTCACCGCGATCTTTGTGGTACTTGTGAATGATCAGCGTGCCGACCAGTTCGCCCTGGGCTCCAGCTGCGGGCTGCAAAGTGACTGCAGCGAAACCGGCGATTTCTTTGAGCATTTCCTGTAGCGAGTACATCAGGTACAGGTTGCCCTGCACGCTCTCGAGTGGTTGAAGCGGGTGCGTGGCAGCAAACCCGGGCAGGCGCGAAACCACTTCATTGATCTTGGGGTTGTACTTCATCGTGCAAGAGCCCAGCGGGTAGAAGCCGAGGTCGATTGCGTAATTCTTTTGGGAGATGCTGGTGAAGTGTCGGACCACTTCAAGTTCTGACATTTCGGGCAATTGCAGTTTTTCACGCACAAAGCCCTCGGGCAGAGCAGTTTCAGGAACGTCGGGTTCAGGGAAGGTGACGCCTGTGCGTCCAGGCACTGAGAGATCAAAAACGGTCGGTTCAGCCATGATTCACCTCCTGCAGAACGTTAGAAAGATATTCGATATCCTCCCGGTGGATCTTCTCGGTTACAGCCAGCATGAGGTGATTTTCCAGTTCGGGGTAATCGTACCCCAGGTCGTAACCGCCGAAAATATCATGCTGAAGCAGGTGGTCGAGCACCTGATTGACCGGTTGATCGCATTTGACCACAAATTCGTGGAAGAAGGGTGTTTTTTCGTCAACCAGGTTGAAACCGCCGATACCCGAAAGTTGGTCAGCTGCATAGTGGGCTTTCTGGTAACACAAATTGGCAACTTGCCGGAGACCATGTTTGCCAAGCAGGCTCAAATATATAGTCGCCGCCAATGTCATCAAACCCTGGTTGCTGCAGATGTTAGAGGAGGCTTTTTCGCGGCGGATATGCTGTTCGCGGGCGGTCAGGGTGAGAACGTAGGCTAATTTACCTTCGGTGTCGACGGTCTCACCAACCAGCCGTCCAGCCAACTTGCGCAGGAGAGCATTTTTAACAGCAAAGAAACCCAGGTATGGGCCGCCGTAGGAAAGCGGGATGCCCAGCGGTTGTCCTTCGCCAAAAGCGATGTCTGCGCCGAGTTCGCCAGGTGGGGTCAGCAGAGCGAGGGCGGTAGGATTGACAGCCATGGCGACGAGAGCACCAAATTGATGAGCGGTTTCAATCAACTGGGTGTAGTCAATGATGCGACCAAAGAAATCGGGATATTGCACGATCACCAGGGCTGTGTCGTTATCGATCTGGGCGATAAATTTCTTCATGTCAGGGTCGATACCGGTTTGCTGGTCGTCGCCCACGATTTGCAAAGTGGTTTCTGCCTGCATGTAGGTGCGGATAGTCTGGCGGTATTGCGGATGCACCGCACGCGAAACCAGTATCTTCTTGCGTTTGTTGCGGAAATGCCCGTAAGCGAGGATGGCGGCTTCGGCAGCAGCGGTGGCGCCATCATAATGGGAGGCGTTGCTCACGTCCATACCGGTTAGCTTACAAATGAGGCTTTGGAATTCGAAAATCGCCTGCAGGGTTCCCTGGGAAATTTCTGGCTGGTAAGGGGTGTAGGCTGTGTAAAACTCACCGCGTTGAAGTAAATTGTCAACGGCGGCGGGAATGTAATGGTCATAGGCGCCGGCACCCAGGAAGCTCAGGAAGTTTTTGGTGGTGCCATTGGCAGAGGCAATGTTCTCAAGTTCATCAGCAGCCTCCATCTCGGTGAGATGGGGGGCTAAT
>CAZHXQ010000006.1:0-37614 GCA_964536465.1 uncultured Anaerolineaceae bacterium | reverse complement strand
AAGCCTTTTATGATCTCCTGACCAGAAACGCTGACATGCAAATTTTTGATTTCTAGGGTTGACATTAAGTTATCTTTCCTCGGTAATCGGTCTGAAAATAGCAACGTCATTGTAGCAGATGGACGAGTCAAAGTCAATTTTTTATAGAGGCGAGCAAGGTTATCAATTGGGGTCGCGAGGTTAGACGTTCGGGAAAATAGCGGTACTTGTACTGTATAATCTGAAAATGAGAGTGGCTAAGGTTAGCCATTCCAAAAATCAAATTTATGGTGGCAATTAGAACTTGTCACCGAAAGAACAAGGAGATATACAATGGCAGACGAGAAAAAAGGAATTTTTGATAAGTTGTTCGGCAAAAAAGATGTCGGGGACAAGGTAGAAGACGCTGTCGAAGATATTAAATCAGAGGCCGAAATTGCCGCCGAGAACGCCAAGCGCGCTGCTGAAGCCGCACAGAGAAAAGCAGAGTCTGAGGCCCGTAAAGCCGAATATGAAGCCCGTAAGCTTGCTGACCAGGCTAAATCCAAACTTGAAGAAGCCAAACGCGAAGCTAAAGAAAAAGTTGCCGAAGCCAAGGAAGCAGCCAAGGATAAACTTGAAGAACTAGACTCTAAAAAAGACAGAATTGCCAAAGAGATGTCAGAGAAAGAGGCCGCCAAGTATATTGACAACTATACTGTTCAAGCCAATGACACCCTCAGCCATATCGCCAAACATTTTTATGGCAAAGCCACCCCGCCCTATTACACCCTGATCTATGATCATAACAAAGATGTAATCGGTGACAATATGAACACGATCATCCCCGGTCAGGTTTTGCGCATCCCCGCTCTTCCCGAAGATTTGAAGTAGTCTGGGAACTGGCTTGATGACAGACAAACTTAATCTGAACACTGTTTTTGAAGAGGTCACCAAGGTTCTGGCAATCAACCGTCAGCAGCTTGATAACGCCGACGACTATAACCAGAACCACGGCACGAATATGGTCCACACCTTCGGACTGATCCAAAAAGCTGTCGCCAGCAAACAAGACGAGCCCGCTTCAGAGCAGCTTTCTTACGCCAGCAAAGTCTTAAAGGAACAGAGTACTGGGGGCACCGCGCGCATTTATGCCGACGGTTTGGCCAGAGCTTCCCAAGAATTTTCAGGCAAGGAATTCAATGCCAATACGGTCGGCACATTGATCAACGCGATGATGGGGCTTGATACAGGCACTCAACAAGGGGGAGGAGATTTCTTGTCCTCCCTGCTCAGCAGCCTCGGAAGCCAGCAGACAGGACAGCCGCAGGCTGGCAGCCAGCAAGAATCGGGCAGTTTGTTAGGCGGCCTGCTCGGCAGCCTGACTGGCTCAGCATCGTCGCAGCCAGGCTCTGAAAATAACCTCAGCGGCCTGCTTGGTGGGCTGCTCAGCGGTCAATCCGGGGGCAGCCACGTCAGTGGAAACCAGCCTTCCGAGCCCGGCAGCAAAGACCTGTTGTCTCTTGGCCTGGCTTACCTGGCGGCCAAGCAAGGTGGCCAGAGCAACCTGCAGGCGATCATGCAGGCCCTGGGCAGTGCCAGCCCGCTGGGAAAACGGCAAGATCAACAGCAATCAGGCGCGCTGGTCATCAGCACCATCCTGAACATGCTGGGAAATCGCTGAAAAAGATTGAAAAGCAAAAAAGCCCCTCAAAATTGAGGGGCTTTTGTTATTGGTTTAGTAGAAAATTCCTCGCGGCAAATCCTTCGCCTGCATGATCCAGTCTTCCACCATCTTCTGGGAAGGTGGACGGCGGACGAGTTTTTTCTTGTCGTTGGTTTCAATAATTTTCATGTAAAGATTTTCAGGATTGCGTTGGGCCAGTTCAACCACTGTATCCACACCGGCTTCTTCGAGCAGATCGGAATATTCTTCCGCCACACCTTTAATGCGATATAAGTCTGCATGATTGACCCATTCCAGAATCAGATCTTTACTGATGCCGGTCCTTTCGGCAAGGTCTTCCCGGTCTTTGGGTTGAGCGCCAGCCTTGAGCAAGGCTTCCACAGTTCTGATGCCGATTTCCTGTAACTTGGCTGCGAATACAGGACCAATGCCTTCGATTTCAATGATTTTTGCCATATTTTGCTCCTTTTTTGTGAGAATGATTGTTAATACTTCTTGCCTATAAGTAGAGAAGTTCAGATTTAAAGTATACCCTACTAGATTGATGTTAGTTTCTCTTTTGCCATCAAGAAAGGTTCCCTTTCGTGCAAGGTTGTTCTTCTGCATGACCGTCTGGATGGTATACTCGCAGCCAGGATAGAAACGGGCTCAATACTTCCAGGACAATACTGGCTATATATCCTGGTTTCTACCCTGATTGAACTATTTTCTATACCAAGCTCGCGGTCTGGCAATTAGACCAGAACGAACTGACTTTATGAGGTACAGCATGACAGATTACCAACCCGCACAATGGCAAATAGACCAGACTCACCCTCATCACCACCAGGATTTGGTGGAAGGACTATCCGGACTGGTCGATCAGGAAATTGGCTATTCATTTATTGAGCTGGGCTTGATCAGAGATATCAAATTGGACGATGGTAAGGCACACGTGACCATGGTACTAACCACCCCCTTCTGCCCTTATGGGCCGGAGATGTTAAGTGAGGCCAGGGCAATGGTCGAAAAGATTCTGGAAGTGCCCACCACCATCGAACTCAGCAGCGAATATTGGAACCCGGCCATGATGGACCCCGAGCTCAGAGATTCTGACTGGGGGCTTTTCCCTTAGGTTTTATTTCATCAGTTCTAACAATTTCAACCCCAGTGCCATGTCTCCTGCAATTTTTACCTTGCCGGTCATAAAAGCGCCAACCGGGTTGAGTTCATCGCGCATGATCTTCAGGGCGTTTTCAGCGCTGGCTTTGACAATCAGTTGAGGGCTGGCGAGCTGACCTTCCTTGACCTCAACTTTCCCGTCATCAATTATCACTCCCCACTCACCACCACCTTCGCCAGAAAGTGAGAATTGCAGACGCGCGTTGATGCCCCTGGTTTTTTCCAAATCGATCCGGTCGGGCAGATCGTTGATGATATCTGAAATGTTATCCATTATTCACCTCACTGCGATTGTAATCTCAAAAACTGGCCAATTATTTAATTTGAAGTTATTGTATAATCAAGAGACAGATATCTGTCTGATAAAAGTGTTCTAAGGAGATAGTATGGACAAATACGAATGTATCGCTTGCGGTTATATTTACGACCCCGAGATTGGTGACCCCACTGCAGGAATCGCCCCGGGCGTTCCTTTTGAAGATCTGCCTGCTGATTGGGTCTGCCCGGACTGCGGCGTCGGCAAAGATCAGTTCGAGAAAATTTAACCCATCTTCTAACCCACCATTAAAAACTCGAAAAAGGGCTGAATTAAGCCTTTTTTCCAGTTTCTTAAGACCTGTTCGCAGCAGTTAAACTTATCAAGCCTCACCGTCCTGGTGTTGGAATGCAAAACTACTGCGGTTAATCCGCACTCAAAAAATTCAAACGAAATTTCAGATTTTTGCCAGCGTCTACAACTGTTAACCTCCGCCTTGAAACTGGCATACCAATTTGCACATTGTGCCTTTGTTTTGCTGAATGTGTTATATAATTGAATCACTATACTCGTTCAAGATAGGAGGAATAAATTATGGCAAGTGTAACCTACAAAAATGTCTGGAAAAAGTATGGCGACGTTGTCGCCGTGCAAGATCTTAATCTTGCGATCGAGGACAAAGAGTTTCTGGTGCTGGTCGGTCCCTCCGGCTGCGGCAAGACCACTGCTCTGCGCTGTTTGGCTGGACTCGAAGAAATCACATCAGGTGAAGTTCTGATTGGAAACCAGGTGGTAAACGACGTCGCACCCAAAGACCGCGACATCGCTATGGTCTTCCAGAGCTACGCTCTCTACCCCCATATGTCTGTTTACGACAACATGGCCTTCGGGCTCAAGCTCCGCAAGCTGGAGAAAGACGACATCGATCGCCGCGTCAACGAATCTGCCCGCATCTTAGGCATTGAGGGTTTGTTGAAACGTAAACCCAAGGAACTCTCAGGTGGTCAACGCCAGCGTGTCGCAGTCGGTCGCGCTATCGTCCGCGAGCCAAAAGTATTCCTCTTCGACGAACCCCTCTCCAACCTGGACGCCAAACTGCGCGTTCAAACCCGTGCCGAGCTCTCCAAACTACATCAACGTCTGCAAACGACTTTTATCTATGTTACCCACGACCAAACCGAAGCCATGACCATGGCTACCCGTATCGCGGTCTTAAACAAGGGTATTTTGCAGCAGCTTGACACCCCTCAGATGCTCTACGACTACCCCGATAACCTCTTTGTTGCTGGTTTCATCGGTTCTCCCGCCATGAACTTCTTCAACGGTAAAATCAATGTTGAAGACGGCACCATGTACGTTGAAATGGATAGTTTCCGTGTCAAAGTGCCTCAAAAAGATATGGCCAATTATGAATCCCAGGTAGGCAAAGATATCATCTTTGGCATCCGCCCGGAAGATATTCATAACCCCGAATTCGCTCCTCCTGGCATTATCGCTGAGCCGGTTGAAGTGACGGTTGATGTTACCGAACTGATGGGTAACGAAATTCTTCTCTATCTTATCAACGGCACCCACAACTTTATTGCCCGGGTTGATCCCCGCAGCCGCGTCACCTTTGGCGATAAGATGCAAGTTGCCTTCAATATGGACAACTTCCACATCTTTGACCCCAACCTCGACCCTGAAAATCCCCCGGTGGTGGGCAGGAAAAAAGTCCAGTAGAACCAATCTCATCTATAGAAAAAGTGCGCCGGCAGCGGCGCACTTTTTTGTGAGTTATCTTGGTCTGGCTGGCTCATTCGTTTGCTGACTGTTTGGATTTTCGCGTCAACACGACCAGCAAAACCCCAACCAGCAAAGCAAAACCCATCACCAGCGCAAACGCATCCCGCCAAAATTCAAACGGAAAGAGCCTGATCAGCGTCGAAGATTGGGAAAAAGTCCAGGTACCGTCCTTGAAGAAAAGGCGGTGGAAGTACTCAAACAGTCGGTCAAAACTTACCGCGAGGAAGACCAGCAGCGCTCCCAACAGGCCGACCGTAACCCAGCCACCGGCATTCAAGGCCTTGCGGATGCTGTCCCATTGTCTCATGACCACAAACCACACCATAATCGCAATGCTCGCGCCTCCCAAAACGTACCAGACCGTCGAGCTGATTGTGACCACCTTTTTCACATCGACCATGTGTGAGAGCTCTTCGGTTGTGAATAACTTCCAGCCGGTTTCATCCTGCAGATTGCCCAAATAGCTGATATCTTCGTCATTGGTCAGATAACTGATGGCATACTCAGACCATTTGGTTCGTTCTTGAACGCTGAAGCCATAGGGGTCCGCCGGGAAGGATGACCGGTTGAATTCAAACTCCGCAAAAGCCGGTATCATCACCATCCTGATCCCGGTCATCAGAAGAATGTAGGGAATAAAAATAGCCAATATCACTACCAAAATCTTATTGATCTTCATTTCTCTCCTCGGTTATCCTGACAGGTTATTCGCTTAATTAAAAAGGCTTTGGATATCCCACGACATCGTACAGGGATATTCCAATACTGGCTGCCTTGACTTATCATATATTAACGTAGTTTGAGTGAAATTACAAAGTTAACGTCAGGCTACCGTCTGACCCAAACGAACCAAGGAAAGTGAAGGCGTCTATGAGCGACCATAATACAAAAGCAGAGACCAGAGGTTCTTCGCATTCGCACCAGCCAGGTCAGTCTGATCACAGTCAACATCAGCACATCGAAGATCACGCCGCCCCTCAGACCCAAAGTGGAGATCATGGCATGGAATCGATGAGCCATGGCAATCACGATAAACACGACCTGGGGCACAGCTCACACCACGCCATGATGATCGAGGACTTCAAGAAACGCTTCTGGGTCGTCCTCGTTCTTACTATTCCCATCGTCATTCTTTCAGACATGGTGCAGATGTTGCTGGGATACACTATCGACTTCCCTGGCTCAAATATGGTCTTATTCGTGCTCTCCAGCATCGTATTCTTCTTCGGCGGATGGCCTTTCTTCAAGGGTGCCAAAGATGAACTCGATGCCAGGCAGCCGGGCATGATGATGCTGATTTCTCTGGCAATTACCGCCTCTTATCTCTACAGCACGCTGACCACCTTTTTCATCGCAGGCTCGGAGTTTTACTTCGAACTGACTACGTTAATTTTGATTATGCTCCTGGGACACTGGATTGAAATGCGATCTCAGCTGGGTGCTTCCAAAGCGCTTGAAGAGCTGATCAGGCTCATGCCTGAGACTGCCCACAAGCTGGATGATGCTGGCAACATTACCGAGGTGAGCATGCAAGAGCTGGTCCCCGGAGACCGAATCCTGGTCAAAGCGGGAGAGAAAATCCCCACCGATGGCAGAATCCTCGAAGGCACATCGGCTGTCAATGAGGCCATGCTTACCGGCGAATCGGTCCCGGTTGACAAGAAACCGGGCATGCAGGTCATCGGCGGATCCGTAAACGGTAACGGCGTTCTGATAGTGACCGTGGAGCGCCTGGGCGATGAAACTTACCTGGCCCAGGTCATTAAGACGGTACGGGAGGCCCAGGCACAAAAGTCACGTACGCAGGGGCTGGCTGACAAAGCAGCTGCCTGGCTCTTTTACATTGCCATAGGCGCTGGCACGATCACCTTTATCTATTGGATTTCTGCCGCTGATATCACTTTCGCGCTCGAACGTATGGTTACCGTGCTGGTCATTGCCTGTCCACACGCCTTAGGTCTGGCGGTTCCGCTGGTCAATGCTGTCTCGACCTCCATCGCGGCACGAAATGGTCTGCTCATCCGCAACCGCAATCAGTTTGAGGAAGCTAGAGATGTTGACGTAATTGTGTTCGATAAGACCGGTACCCTGACCAGAGGAGAATTCGGCGTGACCGATATCATTCCTATTGAAGGCATCAGCGAGAGCGAACTCCTGACCATTGCTGGCTCACTTGAAATCCAGTCCGATCACCCCATCGCGGTCGGGATAACCAAAGCTGCTCAGGAGCGTGACCTGAGGCTCGAAAAGGTCAGTAACTTCGAGAATCTAACTGGTGCAGGGCTCAAAGCCGAGCTGCGTGGTAAAACTTTTTATGTCGTCAGTCCCGGTGAAGTCGAAAGACGTCAAATTAACTACGACAAAAACAGCTTCGAGGAGATCGCCGCAGAAGGCAAGACAGTTGTATTCGTATTGGAAGAAGACCGCCTGATTGGGGTTATCGCTTTGGCAGATATCGTTAGAGAGACCTCAAAAGATATCATCGATCAGTTGAAAGACCTGGGCATCGAATCCATCATGATGACGGGGGATAACGACAAAATCGCCACCTATGTCGGCAAAAAACTGGGCCTCTCCCGCGTGTATAGCCAGGTCTTGCCTGACCAGAAATCCTCCAAAATTAAGCAGCTCCAGGAGGGTGGTTCCAGGAAGGTAGCTATGGTCGGTGATGGCATCAACGACGCGCCGGCACTGGCCACCGCAGATCTGGGCATCGCGATTGGGGCCGGCACTGACGTGGCCATGGAAACAGCCGATGTGATTTTAGTCGATTCAGACCCTAAAGATGTGCTCAGCATCATCAAGCTCTCCAAGGCGACCTACCGCAAAACCGTACAGAACCTGATCTGGGCTGCTGGATATAACATCATCGCCATCCCCCTGGCTGCCGGTGTGCTTGCGCATCGCGGATTCGTGATCACCCCGGCGATTGGGGCAGCCGTGATGTCGCTCAGTACAATTATCGTGGCAATCAACGCCAGATTATTGAAACTTGAGTGACCGAGCAGAGAAGTTTTGGCCGCGTAGCAGGATAATTTCCTGAATTGGGCTTTGGACTGATTAATCCCACCCTTCCCACTCGGGGGGCGGCTGAGCCGGTTGGATAGCCTTTGCCACAGCAAGAACAAATAGATGCTCATGATGTCCTGGTTCAGATCGTCGGGACGTTGTCTGCCTTCAGTGTCACCACTTTCTCATTATCCCACGCAAATTTGGTGACTTTTTCCCTGATCTCTACTTCATCAGTCACTGAATGGTAAAATGATTTCCATGTGTGAATAACTCAATCTGGGGAGGGATTTCATGTCTTATGATGTCATAATAATCGGTGGTGGTTTATCCGGTCTTACCGCTGCCAGTTTGCTGGCCAAGCGGCACCTCAAAGTCGCTGTGATTGATAAAGGTTACAATCCAGGCGGTTCGTGCGGCGTTTTCAAACGTGGATCGGTAACATTTGACAACGGCGCCGCCATGCTTTACGGCTTTGGTCCGCGCGGGTTTAACGCTCATCGTTTCGTTTTCAATTGCCTTGAAGAACCCATCGATGTCATTCAACATGATCTGCTCTATACTGTCATCTTTAAGGGCAAACGCATTCCCTTCTGGCTTGATGTTGAGCGCTTTGCCGATGAACTTGCCAAGGTTTTTCCATCGGAGGCCGATAATATCCAGCGGTTTTACCGAGATATGTCCACCATGTATCGCCACGTCATGGTGGAATCTCCCAACTACACTACTCCCGATGAAACCGACCCACTAACAGGGCTGAAAACTCTTCTCAAACATCCAATTTCTTACATTAAATTCCTGGGCTATTTAAACAAAAGCGCAAAAAGCCTGCTGGAAAAGTATTTCTCCGACCCTGAAATCTTCAAATTCTTTGATAAACTGACCTCCACTTATTGCTACGCGACTGTCGAAGAGGCGCCAGCCATTCTTGCGGCTGTGATGTTTGTCGATAACCACTTCGGGGGCAGTTATTACCCTGCTGGTTCCACCATGTTTCTGCCAGGAAAACTGGAGAAAGTCATCGAAGAAAACGGCGGTGATATGCTGCTTGGTCACGAAGTGACCTCAATTCTGTTTGAAGATGGCAAACCAACCGGAGTGAAACTCGACGACGGCAGCCAAGTGGAGGCAGATAACCTGATTTATTCCGGCACTGTCTGGAACCTCTACGGAAAGTTGATCGATCCGCTATATACCACCCAACAGAGGCGCGATTGGGCAAAGAACTTCAAGCCTACCTACCCGAGCGTTGTGCTTTATACCGTGGTTGACCGTGAAGTTATCCCTGCTGACGCACAACCCATCGAAATGCTGGTGGGTAACCCCGATCAACTTGATGAAAGCGAGGTGACTGCCTACATCCTCAGTATTGATGACAGAACCCTCTGCGCGGATGATGAGCACACTGTGCTTGCCATTGGACCGACCTTTGAAGATTGGGATTCCTTTGATCCGGAAACCTACCAGGAGATGAAGAAGAAAGAGGAAGTACGCCTTACTTCCGTCCTCAGCAAACGGATCCCAAATTTTGCTTCTGCTGTTCGCTATGCGGAAGTAGCCACTCCAAAAACGATTGAAAGATACACAATGAAAAATGGCGGAGCAGTTGCCGGACCAAAACAGATGTTGGGTCAGCACATGTTCCGCAGGTTGCATACCAAAAGCGAATGGGATAATTTTTTCTGCTGCGGAGAATCGACTGTTATGGGTACCGGAACACCGACAGTCACAACCTCCGGTCTTTCTGCCGCTAACGCAGTGCTGAAAAAATTGGGGCTGCAGCCTTTTGTCTACCAGCCCGACACGAAAAATTACGTGCGGATCGTAGAAAAACCGTACACTGACCACATGCTATATGATACCTACTCCCAATCGGAGCAAAAAATCATGCGGCTGGCAAGGCAATGCCGCTTTTGCGAGCATCCAAAATGTACAAACGGCGGGCCCACTGACGTGCGCGGCATCATGCGGCGTGTCGCAGTAGGGAATCTTGTTGGAGCAAAAAAAGCCTGGCTGGGAGCACCCGTTGACAGGGATACGCTGGCAACACTTGAGAAAAATTGCATCTGCACGGTGGAAGAAGGAAAGAGCGTCGCCATTCGAGAAGTTATTGCCTTCCTGCTGGAGGGGGATCAATGAGCCTCAAAAGCGAGGTAGTTGTTGTTGGCGCAGGGATTGCGGGTCTGACCTGCGCCTGCTATCTTGCCAAAAGCGGTCTCAAGACTTTGTTGATTGAAAAAGAGAGTAAAACAGGAGGATTGGTAAACACCTTCTGGCACGACGGTTTCGCCTTTGATGGCGGAGCGCGTGCATTTGAGAATTCCGGGATCCTTTTCCCCATGTTAAAGGGATTGGGAATAGATCTTGAATTCGTCAAAAATCCGGTTTCGATTGGGATTGATGAGCGCTGGGTCACATTAGCGTCACACGACTCCCTTCAGGAGTATGCCAGTTTGCTGTCAGAGACTTTCCCAGACAATGCGGCTGATGTCGCCCTGATTGCCGAGGACATTCGAAAGATCATGGGCTATCTGGACGTAATTTATGGGATCGATAATCCACTCTTCCTGGAAGATATGCACGATCCGAAATATCTCAAAGACTCGCTTCTTCCCTGGCTGGTCAAATACCAAAAGAATATCCGTCACATCAAACGTCTGAGGGAGCCGGTCTACGCCCATCTAAAACGATTGACGTCCAATCAGGCATTGATCGATATGATCGCGCAGCATTTTTTTCAAAACACACCATCCTTTTTCGCCATGAGTTACTTTGGTCTTTATCTGGATTACAGTTATCCTATGGGCGGCACAGGCATGCTTACCCAAAGGCTGACAGACTATTTTCAGGAAGCAGGCGGAACATTGCTAACTAATGCCGCTGCCCATCAAATAGACCCCGATAAGCATGAACTGATCCTTTCTGACGGGCAGAATCTGGGCTATCAACAATTGGTCTGGGCCGCGGACCAACAAGCGCTTTACCAGGCATTGCCCTCGTTAGTCCCGGCCAAGGTCAGCAAACAGCGCACGCTGACTGCCAGCAGCAGCGGGGCTGACTCCATCTTTTCCTTGTTCTTGGGGGTCGACCTTGACCGGATCATCGTCGCTGAGCGCATGGGAGCGCACGCCTTTTTTACGCCCGAAATCACAGGTCTCAGCTCACTACCGGATTGGAGGAGCGTCGCCCAGTCTGGCATGGAATCGCTATACGGATGGGTTGACTCTTACCTTGAAAGAACAACTTACGAACTTTCCTGCCCTGCCGAACGAGACCTTTCACTGGCGCCTGATGGCAAGACTGGGATCATCATCAGCACCTTAATGGATTACGAACTTGTGAAATTCATGGCAGATGCCGGGGAATATGAAGCTTTCAAACAGATCTGTAGCGACAAGATCATTGCCATTCTTGACGCAACCCTTTTGGATGGCTTGAAGGAAAAAACTCTTTTCTCGGTCTGCGCCACTCCGCTGACCATCGAGGAAAAAGCCGGCACACTGCAGGGCGCAATCACTGGTTGGGCGTTTACAAACCCGATCATGCCTTCAGAAAGCCGTTTTGACAAAATCACCAAATCGGTCAAAACTCCCATTCCAGATGTGGTTCAATGCGGGCAATGGTCCTTCAGTCCCTCTGGTGTACCAACCTGTGTTTTAACCGGAAAACTGGCTGCCGACGCGGTCATCAAAAAGCTGAAAATTTGAGCCGGTCGCGCTGCCATGCTAACAGAGCCAGCAAAGCGGGCGATTGCGTGACTGCGGATGGTATTGCTGTGTGGAATTAAAAAAGAAAAGATTCTCTCGAATCTCTCCTTTTTAATCAGGCTGGGGGCACTGGAGTCGAACCAATACATACGGATTCAGAGTCCGCTGTCCTGCCATTAGACGAGCCCCCACTAACGAATCATTAGTTTACCAAGATTCGTGCATTCAATCAAGGGTTAGCACGAAATCCCGCCTCCAGAGACTGTACCGGCTTATATTTGACCGTCGTTACTTGTTTGAGCGATTCCCTTTTGTCTGGGTTGACTGCGCATGTGCACGTTTTGGACTAAGCCGATGCCCAGCAGCATGGAGACCAGCGAGCTACCCCCATAACTTATGAAGGGCAAGGTCAGACCAGTGACCGGCAGCAGGCGCAGATTAACACCGATGTTGACAATGGTCTGAAAACCCATCAAAACACCAAATCCATAGGCTATCAGAGCGCCATAAGCGTCCGGCGCATTTTGGGCTACCTTAAAACAGCGCAGGATCACAAAAACCAGCCCGGTAACCACAATCACGGTGCCGACAAAACCGAACTCGTGGGCCAGGACAGAAAAGATGAAGTCGTTGTGGCGGATCTTCAAAAACCGCAACTGCACCTGGCTGCCCTGCCCATATCCGTTGCCAAACCAGCCGCCTGAACCGATGCTGATCAGCGCCTGTTCGACATTGTAGGTCTCCCCATGGCGGGCGTTCTCATCCGGCTGCAAAAAGTTGGTAAAGCGTGCTTTTTGGTAATCTGCCAGATAAGGAAAGTCAAGTAGAAAAGAAATCGTCAGGAAGAGCAGCGCCGCCCCCAACATGATCAGGAGATACCTGGTTTCAAGACCGCTGATCCATAACATGGCGGCCCAGAGGACGAAAATGACGATGCTGGTGCTGAGATTGGGCTGCAGCAAAATCCAGATGACGATGCCAAGTGTGATGACGAGGCTGCGGCCGATGGTCAGCCAATTGTTAATGCGCTCGATGTTGGCTGAGAAATAGCTTGCCAGAGCCAAGATAATGGCGATTTTTGCCAGTTCAGAGGGCTGTATGGTTACCAGCCCGGTTTCGAGCCATCTGGCTGCGCCAAATCGCGCTCCGCCGATAACGAACACGACCAACAGCAGGAGCGCCACAAGAGCGTAAAATGGTTTGCTGAGTGTGGTCCAGATGTGATAATCAAACGAGGCTACCGCAAAAAGCACTACCAGACCAATGCCCAGGAAGATGGCCTGGCGCTGAGGATGATCCTCAAGGGTGGGGTTGCCGGCAATAGCAGAACTGATCAGTGCGACACCAAAAACGCAAAGAAGCAGCACAACCGCGAAGAGCAGAAGATCGAAACGCTGCCAGGTTTGACGTGTATTCATCAGAGCAGCCTCCCTGGTTTCAAACTTGAGATATCGATCCCATCCTCGTTTTTGCTGATCACAAAACCATTATGCTTTTGGAGTCTGGGTGGAATTTCCACTTTTTCGCCGTCAAGCAGCAGCTGACCATTGTCTATTCTCAGCAGTCGGATATTCGTCGCTCGCTCTTCCGTTGAAGTAATTTTCGCGATGCCCAGCAGCGTTCCCCAGAGCACCAGCGTGCCTGTGACTTCCAGCTGCGCATCGGGAGGGACGTCACCAATCATCAGCAAGCCGCCATCATGCCGGAAGACCTCATTCTCAGAGAGGCTCCTCGGAAGGCAAGCGAGGCATTCCACCTCGTCTGCTTCCTCGGTTGAGACTATTGAGGTTTCAGAGTTTTTCACCTTGGGTTCAAGCAGGCTGGTGAAGAAGCCGTGGTATTCGGCGGCCTGCCGGGTCTTTTCGGACCCACTCAGAATCGTCCAGAGGCAGACACCTTCGTCCGCCAGATCTTTCAGGAGTTTCAGGAGTTGGTCTTCAGACCACTCGGTCAGCCCTACATCCAGGGCGATACGCCCGCCTTTGAAAAACCGCTCCTGTGTTTGGATCCGGCCGATCAAAAGATCACGCTGCAGGTACCAGGGAGCATCGGGCAGCGTGATCAACACACCTCCGTGAATTCCCCTGACCAGCAATTCTGACTTATTCATGCTTACTTGTTGACCTGCAGACCTTCCAGCTCGGCATCGATTTTCTTGAACTCAAAGTAGGCATCGATGATCTTTCGCACAATCGGACCTGAAACTGTGGAGCCCTCACGTCCATTATAGACGAACGAAACCACCACTATTTCGGGGTCATCGTAGGGGGCATACCCTGCGAACCAGGCGTGCGAAGGCCAAGAACCGGGGATGCACAGCCCTTCGCGGTTGGCCCAGTCGTCACAATATTCAGCGGTACCGGTTTTGCCAGCAATTTTATTTTGATCGCCTTCAAATTCGATCTTTGCGGTACCTTCCTGGCTGGTCACCAACTGCATGCCCTGCATAGCTAGATCGATCACCCAGGGCTCTATCGTTTTCACTTCGCTGGTCTGATTGTTACCCTCATAAGTATGGATCAGCGGGTCTTTGGTGATATCCCAAAGGACTTCAGGCTCAAATGACTGCACCACATTGCCTTCCGCGTCCACAGTCTTGCCAATCATGCTCAACTGCATGTGTTCGCCCCCATTTACGATGGTCGAAAAGGCATTCATGACCTGGACTGGTGTAGAAAGCACGTAACCCTGGCCAACGCCAGCCAGATAGGTATCGCCTGTTGACCAGTTTTCGCCTTGGTTAAGACGTTTCCAGGTAGGGTTGGGCAGCAAGCCGTCAGCTTCACCCGGTAGTTCTATACCGGTTTCCTTGCCGTAACCAAGGGCAGCGCCATATTCATAAAGATTCCAAACACCCAAGCCGCCATCTTCAACCTCGCCAGGGTAACCGCCGCTTGCTTTGTACCAGTAAACGTTACAGGAATAGCCGATGCCGTGTTTGTAATCTACAGCCCCATGACCAGCAGGGTCATGACAATAGTAACTTTGATTAACACCAATATCGCGCTCATAAAATTGCTGGCGCAGAGTAATCACCGGAGTGCAACCGATAGTTTGTTCGGGGGTGACAATATTTTCATTCAGGACCCCCAGAGCAGGGACCATCTTATAAACGGAGCCGGGCGGCAGCTCTGAAGAAATCGCTTTATTAACCAGGGGCTTGGCCTCATCGATACTCAGTTGTTCGTAGTAGTAACCGGGTATGAACTGAGCCATGCGGTTGTTTTCGTAATTGGGGTATGAAACCATGAACAGCAGTTCGCCCGTTTTGGGGTTCATTCCGATTACCGTGCCGCTGGTGCTCATCAGTTCACCACGCTCACGCATCCAGAACTCGTTCCAGTAACGCAATTGTTCGATCAATGCGGCTCGGGCGGCGATTTGCAGACGATAATCGATGGTCAGGTGAATATCGCTGCCCGGCACGGGCTCAACAGGTTCTTCAACATCCCTGACGACTTCGCCTCCCACGGTCACTTCAACAACCCTTCGTCCGTTGGTTCCAGCCAGGGTAGTTTGCATCGAGTTTTCGATCCCCATATAGCCGACTTTGTCACGACCAGAGACAAAGCCCAAGTCGGTATAGTAATCAAGCAGAACTTCAGGGATGGGGCCCAGGAAGCCGATAATTTCAGCAGTTTGCTCGCCCGTTGGGTACTCGCGAATCGATTCAACTTCGATATCGATACCAGGCCAATCCATTTTCTTTTCCTCGATGACCATGGCGGTTTCTTTGCTGAGGTCACACTTCAGACGCGTCGCTCTGAAGGGCCAGAGGCTTTCGGCGATCTCGACGATTTGAAAAATGCCCAGGTCTGTGTAGCAAGGCGTGAAAACGCTGGCAGTTTCCTCATTGACCTCACCCTGGTTGACAGGGATATCGATCAGTTTGCTGAGCTGGTCGAAGATCTCACGAATCTCGCCTTTCGAATCCGGCAATTGGGCTGGGGTGACAGTCACGTTATATTGAGCAGCGTTTCTCGCCAACACAACCCCGTTGCGGTCGTAGATCATGCCCCGTTGGGTGGGGATGCTGATAACGGATATACGGTTTTCCTCCGCCTGACCGACATATGTTTTGCCTTCGATGATCTGGTAGTTGAACAACTGGGCAGCGTAGTAGAGAAAGACCAGGGTGATGATCAGATAGATCCATCTAAACCTGCCGAGGTTGATGGTTGGTTTTTTGTATTCTTGATTGTTCATGCTTCCACTCCTTTCGGGAAGGCATAATAGGCAAGCTCGCGGACGATAGCGTACATTGGAATCGCCAGCAACATATTAAGTAAAATCGATGGCAAGGCGACCTCGATCAAAACACTCGTGATTGCCAGATTAGTCCGCAGGATGAAAAGGTAGGCAAGATTGAGAATTACTTGCAGCAGCGTGGCTGCAAAGGTGAGCACAATGATGCCTAACAATGGTGACTGCATGATGCGAGTCTGCAGAAGTCTGCTCAATTGGTAGATAAAAAAGTAAACAATCAACGGTATGTAGAACGGCAAGGCAGAAATAATACTGACGATACCAGCCATGAGAATTATGAGCAGCCAAAGCCGCTTACTGCGATCGTATAAACACCAGACAACCACAAAAAGCAGCAGAATATCTGCGCTGCCGGAGAGTATTTTCCACTGGCTAAACACGCTCATTTGGAGCATGGCCATCAGCACGAAACTCGCGAATCCAATCAGATATGACCACATGACTGCCTCAGGGAACCAGTGGCGAAATGTCCACAGAATCAAAGTTGGTGATCACCAGGACCGCGCTCAGGTTCGAAAAGTCGACCACCGGTTGGATTGAACCGGTCTGAAACAAGACATTTTGTCTGGATTGCATGCTAAAAATCTGGCCAACAAAAATATTGGGAGGGTAGGTTCCCCCCAGACCAGAGGTCATCAAAATCTCTCCGATTTGCACTTCTACGTCAACCGGAACCATATCGAGGCTGATCTCACCGGTGACAGAACCGCGAACCAACCCTTCCACCCCGGCTGTCTGAAGCTTGACGTTTACTGTCGAGTTGGCATCTGTGATCATCTGGATCCTGGCGGCATCAGAGATGAGGGCATCGATGCGGCCAACCAATCCTTGCTGGGTCACCACCGGCATACCGTGACGCAATCCGTCGTTGCTGCCTTTATCAATGATAACGTACTGCAGAAAGGGGCTGATTTCACGTCCGATAACGGTCGCGGCCACATATTCGTGCTCCGGGTTGGTGCGGGCAAAATCGAGCAGTGTGTAGAGGATGTCAGACTGTGCCAAATTTTCCTGCAGGGCAACCACCTCACTCTGCAGCATCGCCACCTCGCTCTCCAGTCGGGCATTTTCCGCTCGCAGGGTTGCCATGTCGCGGGGCGAATTGAAAAAATCATTAAATGCCAGGTATCGCTGAGACAACCAGCTTTGGGCTGAGATAAACGGACTGACTGAAAAACTAAACAGCGGCGTCAGGTATCCGGAGATGGCAAGAAAAAGAACCCCCACGACAACCAGGATGATGATCAGGTTGCGTAAGTTTTTAGGTGTAAAAAGTTTTGTAATCATAACAGGGTCGACTGGTCAAAACCAATCGCTGAATTTATTTTGGCTGGCTGTTGGAGTAAGGGTCGCGCTCAATGCCAACCAACAGGTTCTCGTACAGGTCCATGTCATCGAGGACCATACCGCAGCCCCGCGCCACACAGGTCATCGGGTCTTCAGCCACCCACACTCGCACACGGACTTCGTTGGCCAGCCGATCTGTAAGCCCCTGCAGCTGTGAACTGCCTCCAGCCAGGCAGATGCCATTATCCATCAAGTCTGCCAGAATTTCCGGCGGAGATTCGTCCAAAGCGTCTTTGATGGTATCAACGATAACCTGGATCGATGGTCCCAGAGCTTCTCTGATTTCGACGGAAGAAATTTCGATCGACTCGGGCAAACCGGTAATCAGGTTACGTCCTCTGACGTCGACCGTTTTTTCTTCTTTTAGGGGATAAGCCGAGCCGATGGCGATTTTTACCTTCTCGGCGGTCTGTTCTCCGATAAACAAATTATATTTGCTGCGCACATACTGGATAATGTCCTGGTCAAGCTCATCACCAGCCACGCGCAGAGAGCGCGAAATTACAACCCCGCCAGCTGCAATAACGGCGATTTCTGTGGTACCACCGCCAATGTCAACAATCATATTGCCCTGGTCTTCTTCGATCGGCAGACCCGCGCCAATTGCTGCGGCAGCAGGCTCGTGGATCATGAAAGCCTCTCGGGCCCCGGCCGACATGGCGGCGTCATAAACTGCCCGCTTCTCAACTTCAGTCGCTCCTGATGGAATGCCAACGACAACACGAGAATAAGGGAACAGAACAATGCTGTTCTCATGAGCGCGGCTGATGAAATATTCAAGCATCGCCTGAGTAATGTCATATTCAGAAATCACGCCATCGCGTAAGGGGCGCAGGGTCACCATGTTAGCCGGCGTACGTCCCACCATGGCTTTGGCGGCCGCGCCGATTTTTTCTGGCTCGCGTGTGCGTTTGTTAATGGCGACCCAGGAGGGTTCGTTTATCACGATCCCTTTTCCTCTGACATGTACCAAAGTATTCGCTGTCCCCAGATCAATACCCAGATCCAACGATAACAAACCCAGCAACCATTTTATTGGGTTGAAAAAAGCCAAATTTTATCTCCATCTATCGAAGAATATTCTTCAATTTATTGGGCAAATTATAACATAGAGAAAGATTCAATAATCGGAATGGGCTTTTGCGGATCAAATTGATCAACTTGTCAACGCAGGGGTCTGCCCACATGTTTTATTGACCCTGCGGCAGGTTTTCATATATGTAAGAGAGGTCGCAAACCCGAGGCCAGAGATGTTACAATTTAGAAACAAGCCGAATACTATCCTGGAGACACATGAACAAAACATTCAGCCTTTACAGACTGCAGCAACTCGATTCACAACGACTCCAAAATCTCAAGCGCATAAAACAAATCGATCAGATCATCGCTTCGGACAAAGCGGTTTTGAGAGCCCGCTCCATCGTACAGAAAGCAACGGATGCCCTGAGCGAGTGCGACAAAGAACTTCACGATATCCATCAAAAGGTAGAAGCAAAAGATCTCAAACTGAAACAGACCCAGGCAAAACTTTTTGGCGGCAAAGTCAGCGCTACCAAGGAACTGCAGGACCTCCAGGCTGAAAGCGAGGCGCTCAGGCGAAACTTAGCCAACCTGGAAGAGCAGCAATTGGCACTGCTGGAAAAGCACGATAAACGGCAGGCCACCAAAGAAACCGCTGAAACTGACTTACAGCAACTGCTTAACCAAAAAGCCTCTGAAAACTCGCGTCTCCTGGGAGAACGCGAAAAGCTCAAGCGTCAACTGCTGAAAGTTAAATCCCAGCGTGAGGCTCTAAAAAGACAGTTGGATGAAACAGTGTTAAAAGATTATTCCGCTCTCTTCAAGATTAAAGGCGGGCTGGCTGTTGCTGAAATCTTCGAAGGCAGCTGTAAAGCCTGTGGTGTACAGATTTCACCCACCGATATCCAGCAAGCCGCCGACCCCAGCGTGATTCTTTATTGCAAGGGCTGCGGCCGGATACTATATAAACTTTGAGTTCTTCCTCAATGAGGGGGCTGGGTTTTTTCGCCGACCAGCCCAGCAGGACTCGTCAGACAAATTGAATCAGAAGGCGAATCAGCAGCCATTCGATCAGGTTGATTGCCAAAATTGCCACCACAGGGGTGAAATCGATCCCATTGAGCGGTTTAATAAAACGCCTGAAGGGGTCAAGTATCGGGTTTGCTAACCTGGCTATGCCTATGCGCAGGGGTTTATTTGGGGACACGAACATAGACAGCAGAACATGCAGGAAAAGCAAGAATACAGCCGATCGGGCAAAAACCTGAACAAACAAAATTATTAATTCCATAATCTCTCAATCTCGATAAATGCGAGGGCCTAATAAACGCTCGCCTATGCGCACAGTCGTGGCCCCCTCTTCAATGGCAATTTCAAAGTCAGCTGACGTTCCAGCAGAAAGCTGGCTTAATCTGCCATCTGCTGCCTCATCATTTAAAAATTTTTGCAGCTGATAAAGCTTTTGAAAAAAGGGTCGGCTCTGCTCCGGATCCGGAAATAAGGGCGGCATGGCCATGAGCCCAACCAACGTTAGTTTTCTCTTGGAAGTAATCTGTTTCACTACCGGAAGCAAGGCCTGCCAGTCCTTTTCATCATTGGCTTGGAAGCCTTTTTTGCTGCTTTCATCCCCGATATTGACTTCAAGGAAGACCTCCAGCGGAGGCATCCCTTCAGGTCTATGCTTGTCAAGCAGACCTGTCAGTTTGAGCGAATCCAGCGAGTGTACCGTATGAAAGTTCTCTGCAACCAGGCGGGCTTTACGGCTTTGAATATGCCCCACCATCTCCCATCGGATATCATCAAACATTTTGAAGTAATCGATCTTTACCAGGGCTTCCTGGACATAACTCTCACCAAAAGTCAGCACACCACAGCCATATGCTGCTTCAATTACCTCGTTGGGTTGCCGTTTGCTGATGGCCAAAATAGTGATATCGCCTGGTTCGCGCCCGCTGATCCTGGCTGCACGACTCACAACTGCCTTAATTTCAGCCAGGTTGCTTGCTATTTTTGCTTTCAACAGCTCACTCTCCATGCGGCGCCAACTCTCCTTGGGGCGTCAGGCTGATCGCCGCGGCAAATCGCCCGGTCAGCCCTTTTTCTTTACGGTAAGAATACCATTCATGCAGGTTTTCAGCCGTACAAATGCCTGATTGTTCAATTTCTTGAACACCCGCTTTCCTGAGGCTCCATTCATTCACCCCCCACAGATCAAGATAAGCTCCTTTTGTCGTCTCTCTGATAAAGTCTTGCGCCTGACTGCCCCATTTTTTGAAAAACTGGGCTTTAACGTCTTTGCCAATTTGGTAACATTGATTACAAATCGAGGGGCCGATGCCTACCAGCATGGTCGCGGGATCACAGCCATATTCTCTGACAGCCGCTTCTATGGCGGTCGCTCCGACCTCGAGCAAAGTGCCCTGCCAGCCGGCATGAACTAATCCCACCACTTTTTTCACGGGATCGTGAATTAAGATGGGTACGCAATCTGCAAAACGCATCACCAGTGTAATATCAGGGTTTTGCGTGAAGATACCATCGCCAGGCTGATGCTTCTGTGAAACGGGTCTGGGCGAGTCAGTAAAATGGATGGTATCGCCGTGTACCTGCCAGACATCAAAGCGGCTTTCGAAGGGCATGCCGAAATTCTGGAATAGTCTGAGGTGATTGACCCGAACATATTCCGGGTTATCACCATTGGTACCCCCCAGGTTGAGGCTGCGGAAAGGTCCTTGAGAGACTCCCCCAAGACGGGTATAGATGGCATGGTTTACCAAAAGGGGGTCAAAGCTCTCAAAATGGTAGGAAACCAGCCCATCTGATTCTTTACGATACACCTTATGCTCCTTCAGAGGGCGTCACTATCGACCGCGTAGTTGACTTGCCCTCGTTCATCATTTCTTCAATTGAGGGGAGCCCAAACCAGGCAGTGAACCAGCCAAACATAGCGCCGGTAAAGACTCGCAGGAAAGGGGTGCTCTCCCGCATCGCGAACCAGCCCAGGGCGGGGATTTCCTGCTGACTGATCAGTTGTGACGCGCCGTCAAGTGCCATTGGGCCAAGCGCAAAAAGAATCCAGACTGCCCATGGCAGAGGTTTGATCTGCCGTCCTGCCAACGCGAAGATCAGTCCAAATAAAAGCAAGCTGGCATAGATCGCAATATCACGCTGGCACAAGGCTACTTTGTAGCCGACCTGCTCATTACCGCGATATACCATGGCCGCAGTCTGATCCTGGCTGTCCAGTCCGCTCACTTCTTCATAGGTCTTCAGTCCTTCTACCTCAGCCAATTGCCGGGGGTAGACTGGCTGATCGCCAAAAAAGAAGAAAGACCGATAGGCAAGTTGATGGCACAGGGGCTTGTAAAATCTGTAGATTACATCCGCGGCCCTGGTTTGGCCCGTTTTCATGAAAACCGGTGCCAGCAATGGCATGATCACATAAACTGCCAGGGCGATGTTGATCAATGCGAGATAATGACTACGGAGCCATCCACCAATCCGAGTGCTGAGGCTCTCCTCGTGTTCTGGAACAGGGTCAACCCGATCTTTACTGGGAAGAACTTCACTTTCAGAGGCACTCATCTGCGCGGTGTCAGCTTTCAATGACCTGCACAAAGGTAGACTGGCTGCTATTGGGCACGGTCAGTTCGCCGGGGTAGAGCCCTACCGCAGGATTAATCCAGCGCCAGATCCATTTCGCGTCGTGAGGTAGGCAATTGATGCAGCCGTGTGAGAGCGCTACGCCAAAGTTGTTGTGCCAGTAGACCGAATGGATTGCCTGACCGTCTGGGTGATAGAGCGTGGTCCAACCAATTCCCGGGGAATCATATTGAGAGACACCACCCGCGCTCATGTGCAGGGAAATCATTTTTCGCCAAACCGGCGTTGTTTCAGGCGGTGTGAGCCATTCACCATCGCGAATATAACCGGTTGAAACCTCACAGAAGTAAACTTCATGCGAACCTTCAAAACAATGCAGTGTTTGGGTCTGCAAGTTAATCACAACCCGTTTGTCCCCGACATCGGGGTGAATCGGAGAAATTTCTTCCGCAGTGATCGGTCTGCAGGCGCGGGCATCAACCCAATAATAATCCGGCAGAGCGCCATATTTTTCGGAGAGCAGGTATTCAGTGCGGCCGTCTTTACTGCGAATGTCAGATGCCCAGTAAATCTGGCTGTAATACAGCTTCGCCAGACCTTCAGAGTCGCGAATCCAGGAAGAAGCGTTGCTCCAGGGTTTGGTCAGCTCAAAGGTGACTCGGGGGACGGTGATCTCAACCCACATGCCGCGCTGGCCTTGATCATCTTGTGGTAATTCAGTCAAGGGCTGGTTAGGCAAATTTTTTACCGGTTGAACATAGGGGGAATAGATGTAGCCATCCTGTGTCTCATACCATTTTTGGTTATAGCGGTTGAAATCGAGCACGTTGGCAATCACTTCCTGCTTTATCTCAAAGACGTCGTCCCGCCAGATACGGCTGGTATTGGCGGCATTCATGTTAGGCTCGGCCTTCAAGTCGATAAAGGAACGCATTTCGCCAACTGCCAGGCGTCCCAGATTAGCATCTACGGGCCAGTCCTGCAAGAGATTGCTTGCCGAAGCCCTGCCAACAGGCATTAGCAGCGCGCCTGCGGCCAATCCGGATAATTTTAAAAAGTCACGTCTGCTGATGTTATTTTTCAAGTCCATGATGTTATTATACAGAGCCTCTAAGAAAGCTCAACCTCTGATAAAGGCTTGGTTTTCTACCAGCCTCCTCGGTTACGGGATGATTCGCGTTCGATATCTCGTTCTTTAATCGCTTCTCTCTTGTCATATTGCTTTTTGCCTTTGGCAAGCCCAATTTCCAGTTTTGCCTTGCCGCCTTTTAAATACACCTTGATCGGCACAATCGTCATGCCTTTGATTCGGACTTCGTCAAAGAGTTTGCGAATTTCTCTCTTGTGCATCAACAATTTCCGATCGCGTTTCGGGTCATGCTGGAAAGCGCTGGCGTGCACATATGGGGCGATATGCGCGCCCACCAACCAGACTTCCTCTCCATTGGTGCGCACATACGCCTCCTGGAGGGAGATCTGCCCATTGCGTACAGATTTAATTTCAGTGCCTTTCAACGCCAGGCCAGCCTCAAAAGTCTCGAGGATAAAATACTCAAAACGGGCTTTCTTGTTGGTTGAAACAACTTTGCTGTCCATAATTCGTAATTTTAACATAGTTCTCTATCCCTCCAACAAGCATTACAGGCGATAGCGGAAGAGATAGTGAGAGTTCCGTAAAACCGGTTTTATGGTATTCTTAGACGTCGTGTCATCAGCAGAATATCTGGCTTGAATTTTCAGGCTATACAACCCCGGGGATCAGATATGGATATCAAACAGGTCTTCTCAACAATAAAACACTGGCTCTGGCTTATCATTTTAGGCTTTGTTATCGGCGGCGGGATTGGTTACTACGTCAGCGTTCGCCAAACCCCCATTTACCAGGCTCAAGCGCGTTTCGTAATTCTGCCAGCGGCACAAACCACCTACGATTACTATTCCTACCTCAACAACCAGCAGTTAATCGACACCTACGCGCAGCTCTTGACAACCGAAGAATTGCTTTTCCAGGCCTCTGAAGTCCTTGGATTTCCGGTACGCAAGGGGCAGGCGACCGCCCAACAGGTTGACGACACCAAGTTTGTTGTTCTCACCGTCAAAGACCCAGACCCGTTCAGAGCGGCAGTTATTGCTAACGGTCTGGTTGAGATCATGATCTCACAAAACGACAAGCTTCAATCAGTACAATTTGAAGCAGCCGAAAAAAACTTACAAGAACGCATCACACAGGCTGAAGAGCAAATCAGCAGTCTGGAAGGACAGATCACAAATCTGTCTGGTGAAATCTTGCAGAAACAAATCGAGAGCGTACAAGCGCAGATGGACGACGTCCAGATCCAGGTGAATAATCTCAAAACAGATATGGCTCAGATCAACCCTGAATCCGAACTGGAAGAAGATATCGCCCAATTGACTGCCTACCAGTCCAAGCTGGATGAGATTCTGCCCATACTGGAACTCTACCAGGAAATTTACACCGAACTGGTGGTTTTGGGGGAAACAACTGGCACGGCGGGTCGCAACCCAATCGACCTTGAGCGTCTTAATACCACCTTGAATCTGTATCAGCAAATTTACATTAGCAGCATTAACAATATGGAAACGCTAAAACTGGCGAAAGCGCAGAATTCACCCACCGTCATGCAGGTTGAGACTGCGGTCAAGCCCACCGTACCCATTTCACCGAAACCGATGCAGAGTGCCATGCTGGGTGGCGCCATCGGGCTGCTTATTACCGCTGGTCTCATCTTCCTGATTGAAGTCATGGACGACACGCTGAAAACACCGGATGAGATCAAAGACTTCCTGGAAGCTCCGGTAATTGGTTTTATCGGCGAGCTCAAGAACGGCTCCAGAAAAGGAGCTGAATCTCTCGGCGTCTACGTCGCCAGGAACCCTCGCTCCCCTGTAGCTGAAGCATTTCGGTCTCTGCGTACCAATCTCGAATACTCTTCTGTGGACGATCCTGTTAAGACCATGCTGGTAACCAGCCCGGGCGAAAGTGAGGGTAAGTCAACAGTTGCGGCCAACCTGGCAATTGTCGTGGCGCAGAGCGGCAAAAAAGTGGTTATTGTCGACGCTGATATGCGCCGGCCAAAGGTGCACGTCCAATTTAACAAACCAAACCGCATCGGGCTCAGCGATGTGGTCACCGACAAGCTCAAGATCGAAGAGGTGGTAAAGACTTTTGAGCAGGTTGAAAATCTGTCCATCATCACCTGTGGGACGGTCCCACCGAATCCAGCTGAACTGTTGGGCAGCGAGAAGATGTCGAAAATAATCAAAGAATTGGAAAGTCGTTATGACATGATCATCTTCGATACCCCCCCGATGATCGTTTCCGATGCTCAGATTCTCTCTTCCAAAGTAGATGGCCTGATTTACGTGATTATCCCCGGTCAAACCAATGCAGTCACAGCTAAGCGACCGTTGGAGGAATTGAAAAGAATCGGGGCGAAAGTTTTCGGCATTGTCGTCAACAAAATACCCAGGAATCGGGACTATTATTACGGCGGATATAACTACTACTCGCCATACAGCAATCACTATTCCTATCATGCTGATAACGTTGTCCCGAATTCTGACCAGGAGCCCGCCGGAAAAAAAGTGACAAAATTGGGCTCGGGTTTCGAAAATTATCAGCGCAGAAAACACGATAAACCGGAGCAATCTTCCTGAGCAAGGGAGCATAAGATTCGTGCCGAGAATCGTCATCGTCTGCACTAAGAACCAGTTCCGCTCCCCGCTGGCTGCGGCTATTCTCAGGCGGGAACTGGCTAACCGCCTGATGCCGGGTGAATGGATAGTGGAGAGCGCCGGCTCCTGGGTATCTCAATTGGCTCCCGCGACCCCGGAAGCACTGACTGAAGCCGCAAAGCGCGGCCTGAATCTCAGCTCCCATACCGCCCAGGGCATTGAAGGCATTCAACGCGACCATATCGATTTGCTCCTGGTAATGGAACAGGGTCAGAAAGAATCGATCCTGCTCGATTACCCGTATCTCAAGGACAGGACTTTTCTGCTCAGTGAGTTAACCGGGGTGCCCTTCAGCATCCCAGACCCTTATGTTACCGGGGAATCGTACGTCGAAATCGCCCTGGAGATTGAATCCCTGGTTTTGAGCAATATCGAAAAAATCGTGGCCCTGGCATACGGCATAGGCCACTTATAGCGGACGTGCAACCATTCTTAAAATAGCAGCCTCACCTTTAACATATAGAAAAGTAATGGCTTTCATTGCCAGTCTGGCTGTGGGCTTACTTCGTTCCAATTACTTTGATGAAAACAAGAAGGCTGGTCGGAAAACTTTATTGAAATGTCTGATGACTTTGATTCCTTAACGGTCTTGCTGAAATTGTTGATGCCCAGCCTTTCGATTGAAGATCAATTTGAGCTGCTCTCTTGTTTGAATGCCGGGCAGACAGAGGCAGTTATTGCTGAAGCAAAACAGCAAGGTGTCAGCCTGCCCCTCTACCCAATGTTACTCGCTCTGGAAAAAACATACGATCTCATGATCCCATCAAAAGAAAAACTCTATCAAGCATACCTCTCCACTGCCGCTAAAAACATGGTTGCGCTGCATGAGGCCGAAAGGTTGCTGTCAACCCTGAAGGAAGCTGGCATCGCCGCGGCGGGATTGAAAGGCATTTACTTGTTAGAAAATGTTTACGGCAATATCGGCGCCAGGTCTATGAACGACATCGACATCCTGGTCAAAAAGCAGGATCTGGCTAAAAGCCTCCAGATTATGCAGACGCTGGGCTACCAGCACACCGGTTACTTCAGCCTGCTAGATCACAATACCGATACGAAACACGTGCCCCCGATGCAAAAAGCGGGTGGGCATTTGTTGGAAGTCCATTGGACGCTGCTCGAAGAATACGAGCCCTTCACCATCGATATTGAAGCACTCTGGGCGCGCATGGTTCCCGCCAAAATCGCTGGTGTGGAAGCTTTGGCTTTAGGTGTGGAAGATCTGATTTTGCACCTCTGTCTGCACCTGACCTACCAGCACTTTCTCACTTTAGGTCTGCGTGGCTTGCTAGATATCGGCCTGGTGCTTCATCAATTTGCGGACGAGATCAACTGGTCAAGGCTGGTTGAGACAGCCAGGTCTTGGGGAGCCGAAAAGGTCACTGCCCTGACACTTAAATTGGTTGAAAGTCAGCTGGAGGTGCCCATCCCCGCCGAGGTCTTCACCTCCCTATTGCCAGCAGGGATTGCGCCCGAGCTGCTGGAGAATGCGCGAAGTCTGCTTTTCGAACGTGGACAAACCCTTGCGAATTTAACTCCCGACCTCGTGGAAATGTCTGCAAGCAGGAATCTGATAACCAAAGTGAAGATTGGCTTACAGCGCGTCTTTATTCCCCGCCTGGCGCTGGCGCGAATTTATAATCTCGAGCCGAATTCGCTAAAAATTCTTGGTTTTTATTGGGTCAGGCTGGTAGACCTCTTCAGAAGCTACGGGAGCACCATTTTGAACCTGCAGCAAGGGGATGAAGCCACCGAATCTGCCCGTCAAAAGGCGCAGCTTTCTTATTCACTGCACGAATGGATGAGTCCGCGTCCTGAGTGTTGAAACGGCCTGCCGGTTAACCAGACCGAGCGAATTGGCGCAAAAGCAGGTCAAAAGTTCTGCTGTAAACAATCTTAGACCACAAGTATAAAACATAATTAATGATAAACTAAAGTGGAACAATCCCTCATGATCGGAGACACCCAATGAAAAAAATAGTTGTTATCCTGGTAGCCCTGATGGTGACTATCTCTGCCTGCTCCATTCCAAAAATTGTAAAAGTAGAGCAAACAGCTGAACCCGCCGCTGTTCAGATTGAGACTGTCACTTCGCCACCCACTGAGGTGACCGCTCTGCCAACAGAATTACTCCCAGTTATACCTTCACCAACACCCGTCCCTCCAACCGAAGAGCCCGACACTGAAGCGGTCTTCACGCCAGGCGTGGTTAGTGGCACAGAAGTTGTATTCGAAGACGATTTTTCCAATTCGAACCTTAACTGGCCAGCCAGAAGTACCGATCGGGTGTCCCGTGAATTTGTTGACGGTGAATTCTATATGAATGTCATCACCAACAAACGTATTGGATGGAACTACGTGCCAGACGTGGTTTATAACCACGACGTGGTCCTGGATGTCGATGTACGCGGAGGAACAAATTTCCCGGAGGATAGTGAGGCTGGTTTTGTTTGCGGTTTTGAAAACGGGGACAACTTCTTTGGGATGAGGCTTCGTGCCGATGGTGAAATGGATTTCTTCCGCGAACTAAACGACGAGCGTGAGAGCCTCTACAAAGCATCGGGCCTGATTCCCCTGAACCCAGAAGGCACACATCTGACCGGAGTATGCACGCAAACAGAAATGAGTCTCTATGTCAATGGGCGACTGATTGCTACGCATGCAATTGATGGAATGCCTGCCGGAAGTGCCGGTCTTTTGGGCGGCGCAAACGAAACGGGTAATGTTCAACTTTATTTCGACAATTTCACCGTCTCAAAAGGACCCTATGCCGCAGCCACCGATACCATTGCCGCCATACCCCAACGAGGCAGCTTGTTGCTTTTTGACGATTTTTCAGATGAAAGCTCCGGCTGGGATGTGCGCACAATCGATAACGGCAGTTTCACCACCTACGAAAACGGTGAATATCGCATGCTGGTCAATGAGGATTCTTACGATATATGGTCCAACCCCAACTATGATGTCATCACCGGGAATGTGATTGTGGAAGTGGATGTCAGAATGGGCAGCAATCCTGGTGACGGCATCGCTGCCATCATCTGCAATTACAATATGACTACGAACAGTGATTTTACGGTCATTGGCATCGATGGTGAAGGTTACGGCCGCATTTACGACTACGTTGATAAGGATGTGGTTGAATTGTTCAAATCTCAAACACCTGTAGCCTTAAACCGCGATATAAACCACCTGACGGTTTATTGTACTGGGTCGATGGTAACACTTCTGGTCAACAATCAATTGATTGGCAGCATTGCTCCTGGCGTGCCGCAAGCAGATAATGTCGGTCTGCTCGCTGGTACCAATGAATTTAGTTTTGCTGACTTGTACTTCGACAATTTTGAAGTCTATTCAGTTCGCTGAGGATAAAAGGCTTCTTGAAGGCCAGAAGCCGAGATCACTTGAGAAAGATGTTTCTTTGACCGGTACATTATCTTTTAATTTGACAACTACTTGATAAAAGATACACTTAATAAAACGGTTCTACTTGATAAGGAGATATCATGAAATTATCGGCACCAACCAACCTCACTTTCTTAATCGCAATCGTTCTTTTTGTGCTGGCTCTTCTGGCACAATTTGCCGCTGTGACCGCCCTGGCAGCTGTGATGCCCTGGCTGTGGGTGGCCGCGTTTGGCGTCCTGGCATTGGGTGTGATGTTAAAAGGCTTCTAAAAATAAGGCAAGACACAAAAAAAGTTGGCATTTCTGCCAACTTTTTTAATTGAGTTGCGGCACTGTCTTTTGCTTCAGCCGTCGCTCAGATCATCTGGGTACAACTGCAGTTTTACCTCGTCCAACTTTTCAGGTCCAACTTCACGTAATTGGCCCAACCACCCCCCATGCCAATTATGCCCATAAGCACGCGACCTGCCCCGGGTGGTTCAACCCAATGGTCCGAACCTTCGTAAGGCTCGACAATTGCATCCTCAACCCTGAACAATGCCAAAGGTTTGCCTCCCCCACGTATCGGCTTCGTAACCAGTTGCCTCCATCTCCGTAAACCTTATCAATCATTAACAAACCATAAGGCACTATTTCGTTCAAGCTCTTATGTGCGTACAACGGTCATACAATTGAGTTCTGTCCTGTATAAAAATGTGAGGCAAACTCTAAAATAGGTCACCAGAGCTGAAATAATGCCTGATCTTAACAAGAATATCGCCTCTCCCAACGATAGAATCCCGCCTACGTCCAGCGTTTTCGACCCACTCCTTTTGGAGCAAATGTTACAGCCTGCGGATCCAGCGCCACGATGGGGAAAACTACCGCGTTCAATTCTAAAAACGTGTCCTCCAGATCGCCTTTGCGCTTAGCGATGGGGATTGGAACAGGTCGCCTGGTTGAGCGATTCCCCAAGTAGTAAAAACTATTCCGCAGGGAGTTCGCGACAATGATCAGGACGCTCAGGGTTTTCACGATTGCCGCAAAAGCCAAAGCGGTTATCCCTTGACCCCGCGAAAATGTCGTCTGAGAGGATGCGCCACCAAAACGTGCCCTGCTCCCGGGTTGAAACCCAATCCCCTTTTACCTGGCTGCCATTCTCAAGGATAACGCCAGTGAAGTCATACTTTAAGCTTTCTATGGTGGCTGAACCTGTCAGTTTTCCAGCGATTACCTGGATAGATAAGACAAATTGCGCATAATCCCCACGCTGGTTCTGATACCAGGCATTCCACAGCCCTGACCAATCTGGATTTACTACAGGGGGCGTAACCGTTGGTGTCTCTTCTGGGTTTTGGGCAGCTGACGACAAGGTTGACGTAACAACTGGGTATGCTTGCGTTACAGGGGGCGTATTTGTCACAATTGGGGCGATGAATACGTCTGGTGTGCTTGTTTTAATCGGTTCATCGGGTTGAGGCGTTTGACCGACTTGAAGTGTTAGTGTCGTGGTCTTGGTGACCACGTTGGGGATATCCTGGCTGACCATTGTCTGCAGAGTTGCCACTGTTTCGCCTTGAAAGCGTTGTACAGCTGGCGATTCTTTGCTACTGCATCCCGAAAGAACGAGTAGCAGGGCGAAAATCAGCAAGATTTTGTGGTTCATATCTGCTGATTTTATCATGGCCAGCTTAATCGAAAATCCCACCTTTACGAGGGACTTCCCTCTCTTAATGCAATCACGATAAATTGAATCTTAAGGCCGTCAGTATCTATTGAAAAATAAATCCCCTGTCAAAGGGGTCTGCAATGCTTGTACCCGTAGGGGGAGAGATAGATCGGGTGCCTGCTTGAGTATTTAGTTTATTGCAACTATCTATTAAATTACCATGAGCCAAAGCGAAGGCGATGGCAGCCAAGCCAACCCCGCGAGTATCAGGCAGCTAAACGTCGCAGAGCCTTCCTGACACTTTCGATCACCAATGCCTGCTGCGTCCCGGTCATCGAGGGAAACAAGGGCAGGGTGACCTGTCTTTTGGCCACATTTTCAGTGACCCCCAGCGAGCCTCCACCATTCCGGATCGGGTCGCGATAGATTTCAAATTGATGCACTGGTGGATAATGAAAGCTGGTTTGAACCCCATCTTGCTTCAGAGATTCCCGAAAGGTTTTTCGGTCCAGACCCTCGGGTAGCAAAACGGGGAAAATATGCTGGCTGCTGATTCCTCTGGGCTCAGCAAAGGGCAGTCCGAGTTGAGGGCAGTGGTGTCCGAGCTCCTGTCGATAGTTCTGGACCAGCTGTCTGCGCCTGACGTTACCTACAGACAGTTTTTTTAACTGTTCGCGTCCGATTGCCGACCGAATCTCGTCGAGGCGATAGTTATACCCCAGAGCCACCACATCATAGCTGCTGGCGTGCCCCTGGTGACGGTCCCAGGTCAAGGTTGTCATCCCATGAGAGCGTAAAATCTTCACTTTTTCAGCCAGGGGGCCATTATTAGTAACCAATATGCCTCCCTCAGCAGTGGTCATGTTTTTATTCCCAAAAAAGCTGTAGCAGCCTGCCTCTCCCCAGCAACCCAACGCCTTTCCATCCAAACTGGCTCCAACAGCATGAGCAGCGTCCTCAATAACCGCCAATCCGTGTTCCTCGGCTATGCGCAAGATGGCGGGCATATCGCAGGGGAAGCCCGCATAATGCATAACGATGATAGCCTTGGTCCGCTGGGTAAGCTTTTCTTCGATCGTGCGCGGACAGATGCAGAGCCAGTCTTCGCTTTCGATATCCGCAAAGACAACTCTGGCGCCAGTGTAGCGAGCGGCGTTGGCAGTGGCCACAAAGGTCAGGGAGGGCACAATTACTTCATCTCCGGGCCCCAGACCAACTGCCAGACAGGCCAGGTGCAAGGCAGCCGTGGCGTTGTTGACCGCAAAAGCATATTTCGAGCCGGTAAATGCCGCAAATTCCTGCTCAAAGTTCTGAGTTACCGACCCCATCGTCAGCCAGCCTGAGCGCAAAACCTCAAGCACGGCGTTTTCCTCTTCTGTTCCGAGGCAAACATCAGCTAAGGGCACGCGCCAGTCCATCACTCTTGCCCCAGGAATTGTGAACTCATGTTCTCAAAGTCTTCATTTGCCGCGATGTAATCGTCATGATTGCCCAGGTCACGCCAATATCCCTCATAGGGGTAGCAAACCACCTTCTCTTCGGCGCTGAGCAAGCTTTTGACCAGGGTTGGAAAGTCAAAGTAGACCCCTCTGGGGATATATTCCAAGACTCTTGGCTCAAAAATATAGATGCCCATGCTGACCAAAAAATCAAGTGATGGCTTTTCAATATAGTTTATAACCTGGCAGGAATCCTCAGCCTGTTCAATGACACCTAATTCAATTTTTTGGCTTCTTCGGTGACTGGCGATCGTGCAGAGCGCTTGTTGCTCCCTGTGAAAAGCGACCAATTCATTTATGTCAATTAGCGTCAGAATATCACCGTTAGAGACCAGAAAGGTGTCGTCCAGACCCTCCACAAAGGCAAGTGGGCCGGCTGTTCCGAGTGGTTTGGTTTCACGGACGTAAGTAATTTTCAAACCAAATTGAGATCCATCCTTAAAATAGGTTTCCATCAAGTCAGAAAGGTGGCCGACAGCGAGCACTACCTCCACAATTCCAGATCGGCTCATCTGACCCAGTAAGATTTCCAGGATGGCATGTTCGCCTATTGGCATCATAGGTTTGGGCAGAATATAAGTATAAGGCGCAAGCCTTGTACCTTTCCCGCCCGCCAGAACTACTGCTTTCATATTTTCACCTTTGACAAAACCGCTTAAGAGATTTTACAAACCATTTTAATGTAACTACCTGCCAGACTTGTCCTGGATCAACCGCTCGACTTACCGTCCATATTCGCCAGGACGATAGCGCTCGAGATTGTCTCGGATCCACTCAATCGTCGCTGCCAGACCTTGTTCAATCCCAACTTGTGGCTCCCAGCCCAGATCGCGTTTTGCCCTGGCGTTATCAGAAACCAGCCGCAGGACCTCTGACTTCGCCGGCCGCATTCGCGCCTGATCAATCACCACCTTGGGTTCGATCTGAAGATATTCGGAAACCTTGTGAACGATAGCACCAATAGTTACCTCAGAGCCCGTGCCGAGGTTATAGACCTGACCATCCCATTTGCCATTAATCGCAGCTCTCAGAAAGCCCTCGACGGTGTCGTCCAGATAGGTAAAATCGCGTCTGGTTGCCAGATTGCCCAGATGGATTTCATTCGAGGTAAGGGCCTGGGTAATGATAGTTGGAATGACAGCCCGGTTGCTTTGCCCGGGTCCGTAGGTATTGAAGGGGCGCACGGTAAGTGACGGCAGGTCAAAACTGCGGTAATAGCTCTCGACCAATTTATCCGCTCCAATCTTACTGGCAGCATAGGGTGATTGCGCCTGCAGTGGATGATCTTCGTCGATAGGCACGCGCACAGCCGTCCCGTAGACCTCGCTGGTAGAGGTATGCACAAGTTTGGTCTTCCTCTGGCGGCAAGACTCGAGAATGTTCAATGTACCCAGGATGTTCGTCCGAACGGTTTCGACCGGATGGACATAAGAATACGGAATCGAAATGAGCGCTCCAAGATGGAAAACTATTTCGACATCATCCAGCGCTTCATTTACAGCAGCATGATCTTCAAGATCGCCGCGGATGATCTCAATTTCGCGGAAAACATCATAGGGCAAAAGAGACAAATTGCCAAATTCAGGGCGGGATGTGTAGCGAATGAAAGCCTTTACCTGAGCGCCAGACTCGACTATTTTTTCGACCAAACGCGCACCGATAAAACCGGCAGCACCGGTCACGAGAATTTGTTTGCCAGAAAATGAGGAGGTCTCAATTTCCATTGGGGACAATACCTTCAAAAGCCTCTTCCAATCTCTTCACCAGGTCAGGCATGACAATCACCTTTGCACCGGTCGAAGCACAGATTTGCTTGATACGGTTTAATTCTGCTGGGTCAGCATCGCTGATCGCCATCATAATCATCCCAACAGAATACTTTTCAACCAGTCGTGGGATATGGTCAGTCGAACCCAATATTTTTAGCCCGCCGATATGCAAATTCCTTTTTTTGGGATCATCATCCACAAAACCAATCACCCCGAACAGTGTCGAATAGGTGCTCCGCTGGATCAACCAGGAAGTAAGCTCGCCTAAATGACCCGCGCCAACAATCAGAATGCGCTCCGCGAAGATGGCGTCAGTGCCACGAAAGAGGAGCCAGCGATACGCGAGGCTTGTTATCAACCGATCACGGTACCGAACCCCAACCAGTCCCAGATAAGTGGTGATTCCAATCAGCCAAAAGAGGCTGAATGGAATCCAGGGGTCAGTAAACCAGAACCGGTTAATCAACCAGAGAATCGTCATTGTCAAACCAACGGAAAAGGCAATATCGAGCACATAGGCAGGGCTGGCATCGCGCCAGGAAACCTTCTGGAGACCCATGAGCATATTTATCAGTCCAATTATGACAGCAATCGCGAGCGCCAGAACGATAAAAACCGGGACCCCAAGATTGATAACCGTGCTGAGACGCCAAACCAGGCCAGACACACCGACCGAAATTGTGGTGACGATTACATCGAGAAGGAACCAGCTGAAGACCCTGCGGAAAAGCATCACAACAGGACCGCCAAAAAGCCAGCGTTCGTCCACTTTTTTACCCCGCATCAGTGGCAATAACATAACCACAGTGGCTGCCAGTAAATCGATATCGGTAAGAAGAGTATGATTGCGAATGTAAAGTTGGTCGAGACGGATTTTATCAGGCAAGATTTTGCCAAGATAATCGTCCATAAACCCGTCACCCTGCAGCAATTCTTCCTCGTTACGGTAGACAATTGAGGCAGGGCTTGTTATTCCTGGCCTGATCGAGTGGATTTCTTGCCTGACCTCCACAGGCCAGGTAAGGGCGATTTCATAATCTTCGGGGCGAGGCCCAACAAAACTCATATCCCCCTTAAAAACATTCCATAATTGCGGTAGTTCGTTCAGTTTGGTATCCCGTAAATATTTGCCAAGGCTGGTCACGCGAGGATCTGTCGACGCTGTAATGGGAGGACCATTTTTACCCTCGGTAACCGGAGAGTGCATGGTTCGAAATTTATAGATATAAAATAACTGCTCATCCTTGCCCATCCGTGGGCCTTTATAAATAACCTTGCCAGGTGAATTCCGTTTTATGGCAACCGCAATCGACACAAAAACTGGCATAAATAGAATCATGCCAATGAAAGAAAATAAGATGTCAAAGAACCGTTTTAAAACACCATTTGTATACGAGAGTATTCGGGCTTCTCCCGCTTCTCTCGTGCTCATAACTTTTTGAGTACGGATTACATCTTTTTGCACAGATTACCCTCTACTGTCTGTCATCTCTAATTGAGTCACTCAATTTTACTACAACAATAAACAGAAAATGTTCACGCTATGAAAACGATTGTCAATGGCTGTTCTGGGATTGCACTAACCCCATAAATCTTTGAGTTTTTTATACCTGATTATTATTTTAAAAAAAGTCAGCCCAACTATGTGGGCCAAAATGGCTGAACAACGTCAGAAAAAAACTGTTTCAATTAAATGCCTACGGTTTTAATGCATACCTGCATGTAGGATACATTTGTGATTTTCCTCTTCCCCTAATATGTTTTGCTTCCGAAAAACTTATATGCTCCAAGTTTCCGGGCCCTCAGTTTTTACATTATAAGAGAGCTGCAGTTGATCTGTGGCGAGGTGAAAAGAATCGATTAGCGAGACATTCTTGTGTTATCGACAACTTATAACATCAATCCTGTGCTGTTTTTTGGATCCACACAAGTAAGTGGGAGTTTAGGAATTTAATGGATGAAAGCCCGTTAGCCAAGGAATGGAATTTTGGGACAAGCATCCTGATAAGCGGAGGGGCGAGTGTAATCCTTAATGGAGAGATCGTAAACCCTTCAAAGAGAGTTCTAATCTCGGAAAGTCTTATTCCCCTGGTTTGAGGATTGGTGGGGTTCCAGATAAAATCGTACCGAATAACAGCACCGCCTGACTTGAGGACCCGAGACATTTCAGACGCCATCTGCACTTTCACCGTTTTATTCAATATGGAAGAAAAGGCCGTGAACTGAAGCAGTAAATCAAAGCTCTTGCTCGAAAATGGAAGGGATTGACAATTGCCACAAACAAACGGAGAAAAAGCTAGGACTTGTTGCGCCAGGAGCAGTCGATCGTGCAATAAGTCCAGACCGAAAAGCTTGGTTTCGTCCGCGCCAAGACTCTCAAACTCACTGAGCACCCCACCCGATCCACACCCAATTTCAAGAATTGAAAGATCGGATAGCCGGGTCTTTAAGCGTTGGCCTAATAAGGTTTTTATTGCCTGATGACGTTGCTCAATCATGTAGCTTTGAGCAGGATTGTCAGTTGAATATCTGGTAGCAAGGAAACCATCTGAAGACCGTCGGGCATATTCCTGACGAAGTCGTTTAATATCTCGATCGAGATCATTTAAATCGGCCATTGAGGCACCTTGCCAGTTTTATCATGCCAGCGGTTCCAGAACTTGAACAGACCTATGAGGAAGCCAAGTCCATAACTGATATGGATAATGGCGAAAGCGACAGGCAAAAGCAAGAGCTTTTTTATCCCCTGACCCCAAACGGTAATGACAGTGTTGGCAAGGTTGGCAAGTAGGTATAAGCCCACCAAGCCTACCAGAGCAATCCAGCCCTGGGGGGTGATAAACACCCATATCAATGAAAGGATCAAAGCCAGGACAAAAACGGGAGGGACGAACTGACGTAAACTCATCTGGCGGGGATGTTTTTGGAGGACACGAACTTTCCAATAGCCGTATTGGAAGTATTGCTTCCACAGTTTCTTCAGCGAGCCGCGGCTGTAATAGTCTGATCGAACGTCGTCAGCCAGCAAGATCTTGCCCCCAGCCTCCCGGATGCGATAATTGTACTCATCGTCCTGGTTGCGAACCAACTCTTCATCGTATAGTCCGACCTTTTCGATGACGGCGCGTGTGTAGGCTGGGAAGGGCACCGTATCTGCCAGCTTGGTTTGGCCTGTTTCAGTACGAAACGAGGAATTTCCCACCCCAAATTTCGAGCTCATAGCAAGAGCGATGACTTGGGAGGTAAAATCCTCGCCAATCGTGCGCATCGGTCCTCCCACCCCATCCACCTGATCTTGCTGCAAGTGACGCACACATTTGCTGACGTAATCCAGCGCAATCACACAATGACCATCTACGCGAATGACAACTGCGCCCTTCGCTTTGGGGATAAGGATATTCAAACCAGTGGGTACGAATTTGCCTGAATTTTGGAAAACATATCGGTTCGGAGTCTGGGAAGCCCAATCCTGAAGTAATTCTAATGTGCCATCATTCGACATGCCGTCAGCAATGAGGACTTCAACGCAACCGGATGGATAATCTTGATCGGTAATGGCCTGAAGACAGAGAGGCATGTAGCGAAATTCATTTCGAACCGGAATGAGAATAGAGATAAAAGGTTGGCTTGACAACTATTTCACCTTTGAAATCACCGCAATAAACTTGCCTGAAGGATTTCGAGGAATGAAAGTTACTTTTTCGATAGTTATGTTGACTTCCGAGCCCAAGCGCTGATG